>NZ_JBTYYZ010000002.1:0-281054 GCF_054881455.1 Companilactobacillus sp. FL22-3
CAAAAAGCAGTGGTGAAACATGGCTTTTTAGGTGATGCCTTTCCACTGTATGCAGCGAGTTACAATTGGCAGAGTAAAACTTATAGCAATCAAAATTTGAATACTTCTGAAGCTTTGGAAACCATTTTACATTTGTCAGAGATCGGCGAAGCTAAAAAAGTCACAGTGAACTGGTTAAAGCGGCAAGTAAATAACAAGACGCTTTATAATATTTATTCTGTTAACGGTAATGTTATTGATAAAAATCAGTCCGCTGGTAGTTATGCAGTGGCGGCAATGATTTTTGCAACTGAAAAAGATCCAACGATGTATCGCAAAGCGATGGATTTAGTTTGGAAATATCAAGTAGGAGACGAGTCGTCGCCAATTTATGGTGGAATTGGGATAAAACGACAACAACTCGCTTATTCATATAATAATTTGACTGCCTTATTGGCAGCAAAGTATTGAGGCAAAGAGATGAAACATTTTTTTGCTCGTTCAATCAAAAAATTTACTAACAGAGTCTCACCAGCTTTGTTAGCAGTGATTTTAGCCGCCATTATTAGTGGTATCTTGCTCTTTGTCCCTCCAATTAACGGCTTGGCTGATAATGGCGATTTTTACCGGTCAATACTTAGCAATGGAATCTACCGATTGCATACAAGTTATAGTCAGTATAGCGATTATGTCATACCTAAATTTGGCATTATGCAATACTTTAATGAAAATCAAGTCTCAGTTTTATCATCACAGTCAATTTTTATCCAAATTGCTTTATTTTTAAATAAACTATTTTATAGTCGGACGATTTTTGATATTCGTTTCATGGGATTGGTCTATTATCTATTTTATTTAGGCGGAATTTATTTATTGACGAAGGCCTTAGTGCATCCTTTTAGAAAGATAAGTAGTTATGTATTAGGTTTGTTGATTGTCTTCATCTTTGCCGACTCAGCATATACCTTGTACTTTAACTCTTTCTTTGCTGAGCCAGGGATGTTGATCTGCATGCTTTATCTCTGTGCAGCAATTATTTCTTTAGCTCGCGATGTCTATCAAAAGAAATGGACGATGATCAGTTTATTCTTTGTCAGTACGGTACTCTTGATTACTAATAAGCAGCAGAATGCACCCTTGGCTTTGAGCTTTATCGTCGTTGCCGTAGGATTAATGTTCCTACCGAAGTTTAAAGCTAGAAAATTAGCTGTCGGATTAGGGATCACCGTCGTGATGTTAGCAGGAATTGGTATTTATGAGTCAATTGGTTCAGAAATTGTTGGAGCAAATTCCTTTCAGACCTTTTCTCACGGAGTACTTTTAGAGACTGGTGATCCGACCAAGAAAATTGAAAAAGGTGGAGTAGACGGCCAGTTTGCATTGATGAGAAATGAAAATTACTATGCAAAAGCCTACACGACCCTTGATCCAAGTAGTAAATATGTTAAAAAACATCTGATTGATAAGACCGGATTTGGTTGAACCATCCGTTATTATGCAGGTAATTTAAAACAATTTAATAATTTGCTTGATGTCGCTGCAGCTGATGTCACGGCAGTCCAGCCAAGGGCAGTTGGTGATTTTGTAAAAAATTCTGGTCATAAACCAGGAGAACAGACTAAGTACTTTACACTGTACAGTTCGTTTATGGCCGCTTTTTTCCCAGGGAAGTTTGCTTTTGACTGTTTGCTGGCCGTAGGATTTATTGCGGTGTATGCGGTAGGGTTTTATTTAGACTTGAAATCTAAACGACATTTAGGAATCTTACGCTTCTTTTTAATATTCGGCTTGATGACGATCGTTGTCTTTGTGCCGATTGTTTCAATCGTAGGAGATGGTGATGCTGACTTAGCTAAACATCTTTTCTTGATTCCAGTCAGCTTGAATATTGCAGCCTTGATTTTTGTCTCTGATATTATGAATCATACCCTTTGGAATACTGAAATAAGGGAGGTGGACCGAGGTGAATAAACTTTGGAAGCTATGTTTATTAGCATTGTTGTGTCTGCCACTGTTCGGCCAAACCTTAGATGTCAAAGCAGCGTCAACTGATAAGGCAAATAATTCGGTATTGTTGGTTTATGATTCTTTGAATACAACTGAAAATGGTCAAGAGAAGATTGATACGCTTCAGCGAGTTTTAAGCGGGATGAATTTACACGTCAAAACTATTTCCCAGTCGCAATATAAAACTGGCATGCTAAGTCAGCGTTACATTGCGGTAATTACTTTAATTAATTGGGCCAAGGCCAATCTGATAAATCAACAATTTGTTAAAGACCGGCAGCATTATAATGGTTTAAAACTGCATATCGGTCAGAATCTCAGTCAAGACGAGATCAATCAGTTAGGTGTAAAAGTTGATAAATTATACCAACAACAATTTATTTTGAAGAATACCAATCAAGAACAATTACTGCATTATACAAAGAGCTTGGATGTAGTGAATGTTGATTCAAAGGATAAAAATGTTGTCGGAATCCTTTCGACACAAGAAGCTAATCAAAAAGAGTATCCCTTTGGATATATTAATGGCAAGAATGCTTATTTGCCGTTCTTCTCGACCGACGGTTTAGGATTATTGACGGAAATACAACTGATAGCCAAATTGATAGGTAAACAAGAAACGTTTAAACCACTGTTGACAATTACTGATGTCACACCTTATAGCGATTTGAAATTGTTGGAGCAATTGAGCCGTTTCTTTTATGATCACGATATTCCTTTCGCTATCAGTACAGTTTCTGTGAGCAAAAATACTGAAATGAAAGCCTTTAGTCGCTTCACAGCGGCGTTACGTAACGTTGAAAATCGCGGTGGGGTCATTTTTTTACAGACACCTAAAGTAACTAGCGATGCTGATAATACCGGAACATTGTTGTCCGATAATATGTCCACTTATTTAGTCAGTTTGGCTAGACATCAAGTTTTCCCAGTGGGTATAAGTAGCAGCGGCTTTTGGAATCAGGATAAGATTTTGCGGACTCATTCGTTAGAGTTGGCCGATCATTGGCTGTTATTACCCAATGCTAGTACTGTCACACATGTAAAAAAGGATCAGAATGCGGGAATTGCGAAAGAAAGTTTCTTCGCTATGTCGGCTGATTCGTTAAATGGTGTAAAACGTAATAACGCTACACGTTTTCTTGTGCCAACAGCATTAACTTATGTAATGCCTGACTCTCAAGAAAAGCTTGAGCGTATCGAAAACAGTATTGAGGATCAATCGTTGACTTGGTTTGATCCCGTCGAGGATAATCTGCAAACGACCATCAAAACCGATACTACTATTCTGCAGTTTCGACACGGAGACTATTTTGCAAATGGTGCTAGTGAAGAGATTCAAACTTCGAATAATGTTTTTGGAAAGTCATTTTCAGATGGTCAGCAAAAGACACTCTTTAGTAAATATTTTAAGATCCAAGGTGGTATTTTAGCCATCTTCTTTGGTATCATAACGGTAATTTTAGCTGTATTTATCTACATTGGGCAAAGAATTTATTGGAATCGATTTAAACGTAAATAGGGGGGATTTTTATTTCAGTCTTAGATTTTTTCTTGATGATTGCCGTGGTTTCCATATGGGGAACTTTGGTTGTTAATTTAATTTTGACCGTTGCTGGCTACACGTGGTATCTAAGGCATGTTAATCAGCCTGATCCTAAGCTTGGTAAGGATGTTCCGTTTGTCTCGATTTTAGTACCAGCACATAATGAGGGAATTGTAATTGTTAAAACCGTTTTGTCGCTGTTAAGTTTTGATTATCCACAGGATCGTTACGAAGTGATTGTCATCAATGATAATTCAAGTGATAATTCAGCCGAACTCTTGAAGAATTTACAGGAACAATTTGGTCATACCCGCCTGAAGGTAATCAATACTGATAAGGTCACTGGTGGAAAGGGTAAATCCAATGCCTTGAATATTGGTTTAACTAAAGCAAAGGGCAGTCTAATTTCGATTTACGATGCCGACAATACACCGGAACACCAAGCCTTGCGAATTTTAGTAGCGGAATTGTTGTCTGATGATCGATTGGCCGCTGTAATTGGCAAGTTTCGGACTAGAAATAAGAATGCTTCGTTATTGACCCGTTTCATCAATATTGAGACCTTATCATTTCAGTGGATGGCCCAAGCAGGGCGGCAACAATTATTCCATCTCTGTACAATTCCAGGGACTAACTATGTCATTCGTCGCAGTGTGATTGAAAAAGTTGGAGGCTGGGATGTTAAAGCTTTAGCTGAGGATACTGAAATTAGTTTTCGAGTCTATCAGATGGGTTATCGAATCAAGTTTCAACCGCGGGCAGTTACTTGGGAACAAGAACCTCAGACTTTAGATGTTTGGTTTCACCAGCGAACTCGTTGGGTCAAGGGAAATATTTATGTCATTATTAAAAATGCTAAATTGCTCTTTCAAAAAAAGGGCCGTTATATTCGTTTCGATCTGTTGTATTTCCTAACGATATATTTCTTATTGATGACATCATTGATCTTGTCTGATTCAGTTTTCATTTTATCAGTCGCGGGAGTCGTGCATTCTAATCTGCAAGGTTTCAGTAATTATTTGTGGCTATTTGCAGTTTTAATGTTTGTCATCAGTACTTTCGTGACGATTACAACCGAACGAGGAGAACTGACTTTTAGTAATTTATTGTTAATCGTCTTTATGTATTTAGTTTATAGTCAAATGTGGCTAGCAGTAGCCGCTTATGGAATGGTGGGGTATATCCGTGAACAAGTCTTTCATCAACAAGCAAAATGGTATAAAACAAAGCGTTATAAATAGTTGGATTACTTTTTTCATAGCTGGAATGATGTTGGTTATCTTAAGCTTTCAAGCTGTACCTGTTCAAGCAGCTGATAATCAGACCTATACCCAACAATTTCAAAACACGACCACGACTCTATCTGGAAAATCAGTCGAGTCAAATATGTACTTTACAAAAATGGATTACTGGGACTTGAAAAAAGTTACCTTTAATCTTAACTATCAAGTTTCACAGTTAGCTAATCAACAAACATCTGATATTACCGTTGCAATCAATGGAGTGAAGTTTTATTCGTTCCGTCCGCAGAATAAGTCAGGTTTTCAGACTGAAAAAATTGATATTCCAGTTAATTTGGTCAGTGGCAGTAATCAGTTGACGATCAGTGGTCAAATCTTGAATCAAACTAGCGACAAGAACTATCAATTACAACAAACACCGGCTAATTGGCTTACTATCGGTCAAGCTTCGAATATCAATTTTGATTATCAACTTAAGGAAGCTGAGAATAAAGTAAATTCATTCTACAGTCATTTCACAGGTCAGGACACGATTGCTTATCAGAGATCTCGTATCGTTACAAGCAATAATCCTAGCACTGATGAATTAACTGCCAGCATGATTGCTCTATCCGGCCAATCTCGTATCATCACTACAGAAAATGATCAAATTCAAGTTGTTCCAATTAGTGAAATGAAAGCTCAAGCTAACGATTATTTAATGGTTATTGCCAAGTATGACCAATTGCCAGCAGATTTAAAGAAACAAGTTGCTGCAAACGATGTGACTGATCAAGCGATAATTAAGACTTATTACAATGACAATAAGCATTATTTAATCGTGACGTCCAAACGGGCAAGTCTGTTGAAAAAAGCCGCCCGTTTTGTTGCTAATGAGGAATTGATGAAAGAGTCTGATCAGGCTCAAGAGTTTATTAATGCCAACACCGATACCTTTAGCTCATCGTTACATGACGATGGAACTCATATTTTAACAAATTCTACAGATCGAGTAGAGGGTGCAGGTCATAAAGAGACAAGTTATTTAGTCCAATTGCCTAATGACCGTGCCAATGCCGATGGCTCGAAGATTAAACTTTCATTTAATTATAGTAAGAATCTCAACTTCAATCGCTCTTTAGTAACAGTTTATGTTAATAACACAGTTGTAGGGAGTAAGAAATTGAGTCGTGCTAAAGCGGACAATGACAGTTTGACTTTAGACGTACCACGAAACCTTTCTTTAGGGAGTAGTTTTACTGTACGGGTGTCCTTTGATTTGGAGATGTCAGGTAGCAATACTTCTGATAATAGTAATACCCCGTGGGCTCAAGTTATGCCAGCCTCAAAAATGTTGGTTCGTTCGCAAAGAAGCAATGATTTGCTCTTTACAAATTATCCAACCTTATTTATTAACAATGAGACTTATGATAACATTGCCGTTATAACGCCTAAAACAATCGATTATAATGATTTTAAAACGTTAACCAATATTTTTAACTTGATAGGAAACTTTTCTAAGAGTAATACGGGAGATATACAGTTTTACAACCAGCTGCCCAGTCAACAAGTATTAAAAAATGACAATGTGATTGTCATTGGTACACCGCAAAATAATCCCATGATCAAGCGGTTGAATTCGAAGTTGTATTTTAAGTATTCCAGTGATTATCAACGACTTGTTTCAAATGAAAAATTGAGTATTGAAGATAATTACGGTAAAAATATTGGTACGAATCAGTTACTACGTTCACCTTATAACGATAAAAAAGGTTTACTAGTCGTTACAGGTAGTTCTTCAAAGGATGTATACTTGGCATCGACACAAATCAATTTTCAAAAGAACATTCAACAATATAATGGTGATGCAATCGTAGTTGATATGAATAACAATCATTTTGGCTATCGTTTTAAGAAGAATAAGGCTATTGATCAATCATTAGACAACCAACGTAAATTCGCCAAGAATTCACAGCTGATTTTATATCTGGGAATAGCTAGTTTAATTGTCATTATGATAATCATTGGCGTGATCTTCACTGCAAGAAAACAAGCACATTTGAATGGAGGCGGTCATAAAGATGAAAAATAACCGCGATGAAAAAGATTCGTTATTACAAGATATCGGTTTGCTAGTTTTTATCGCACTTTTTGGCGCCACTGCAGTTTTTATGGTTTTATCAGGTAATTTACTCTTAAATGTCATCTATTTATGTTGTACTGTTTTTTTGTTGATGATCACATATTTTTATGGGATTTTACCCAGCTTAATTTCAAATATTGTTTTTATCGGCATTCAAGTCATCATTATGACTTATCAGTTCGTTACTAAAACCTATGAAATTCCTTGGCAAATGAGTTTTTGGCTGTTGATGCCTATCTTTTTATCGTCATCCTTGTATCTGATGGTCAAAAATAGTGTTGCACTGCAGAAGTCGAATGGGGAACTTCGTACAGCACTGATCGAACGTGGGGCCTTTGATGAACAAACTAACCTACGGACGACAGTTGCTTATATAGAGGATATCGCAGTGTTTGCTGAAACTAATCGTCGTTTTGAAATACCGGTTACGACAGCGATTATAAAAATTCGCTATTTCAACGATTTAAGAAGAATGATGAGTTCTAATCAGTTGAAGACGCTTCTAAAACTAACTACTGATACGATCAAGGAACAGACCCGGACCAACGATATAACTTACTTGTTAAATAACGAAGATCCTACCTGGGCCATTCTTTTGTATACTGATAAAAAAGGAGCTACCATTGCGACCGATCGAATCAAAGCTGGCTTTGAAAAGAATGTTCGAGCAGAAGTCTCACTCAATACGATGGCCATTTCAATGGTGATAGGAATTGCTTCATGGGATGATTCGATGAAAACACCGTATGATTTGATGAATGCAGGAATCCATGAGACACAATATGATGTCTAATTTGATATGTAAGACTTTTTAGCCCAAAATAAATACCCGCTGACTTTTTAGAATCAGCGGGTATTTATTTTAAATGATTGAGAGCAGCTAATTATTTTAGACTCTCAAGATATGTATGACTAGACGATGTGTCTAGTTTTTTTAATGTGTGATGATAAGTAAAAAAATCGCAAAAAAGATAACATCCAGAATGGCCGACCATTCGTACCATTTGTCTGGCTTTCTAAACTCTACTGTATTATGCCCCCATTTACGAGGGTTCCACGACGGATATTCTTTTTTGGACATGTTCTTCATTTTGCATCTTCTCCTTATACTATGTACTTCATTATATCTAGGATTGAAGTTATTTGCCACTATAAAAATTGTCTTTTTGCAGAAAAATTAAAAAGAAAGGGCTTGCATTTTAATTTTTAAAGCATATAATTTCATTTATTATCTGTTGACAAGGTATAAAGAAATAAATAATGGAGGTAAACAAATGGAATATCGTGTATCGTTAAATACAAAGTCTCAGTTGTTTACCGTTGAAGATAAAAACACACATGTTTTTGCAGACGGTAAAACAATCGAAGAAGCCGTCAGTAAACTAAAGACCGCTTAATGAAACAATCATCAATATAAAAATGTAAATAGTTTATCGAAGGACATGGTTCTGACATTTTGTTGGAGTCATGTTCTTTTGCAATTTTAGGTAGTAATTATTTTCAATTGAATGTAAATGGGAATCCTTTAAATTTACCTTTTTGTTTTTTAATCATTTTTTTGTGAAAATAATAGAACTGCAAGAATAGATAATTCTAAATATTTTAAAATGGTTCTCACTCTAATTGGTGAGAGCTTTTATATTTTGTCTAAAAAGCATCGGCTTCAAACTACGTGTAGTGTAATATGATAAGTATGGAAAGCAGGTAAGGAAGTGAAAGATAAACACAAAAAAGCTCTGATTCAAAGGAAGTAGTAAAACGTCTAGCCATCCTAGCAGTTGTCCTAGATGTAATTGATAAGCTACTTTCAATAATGTCAAAGCTTTTGAATATTAAGATTGCCCCTTTTCTTTATGTACCCAAACTTTAACACGCTTTTCATAAAATTAAAATGAAAAAAGATAAGTATAAATTAATAAGTGTAGGTTAGTTATATTAATAATAACAACTATTATCTCAATAGTTACTAAGCTAGTAGAGATATTTTAAAAGGAGAATTTTATGACTGGAAAATTATCAGAAGCAAGAATAAAAGCTAATAAAAAGTGGGATGAAAAAAACAAAGAACGAGCAAGTTATTTAAGATCCCGCTCTAGTGCTAAAAGTTTTATTAAAAATAAAGCTACTAAAGAGGATATAGAAATGTTAAAAGATGTCATGAAAAAAAGATTAGAAGAATTATAAAATTGTATTGCTTTTGCACTACGTGTAGTACATTAATAATGGCTGTTAAGAGATAAGATAAAAAAGAAAAGGAGGACATAAAAATGATGTTAAATTTGATGAAGTAAGAGCTAAGAATTACGATGTATTGGTAAACGAGGATGATGGTGTAACTAACATATTTCGATGATCTTAAAGAAACAAAAGAGGCCATTACTGATGATATTAAGGATTATTCAGAGAATAACTAAATTGTTCTTACGCTAAAAAATTAATCATAGATATTCTCATGTGTAAGGACCCTTTTATTATAATTGAAAATGAATGGTGATTTTAATGGTTAATAATTCTAAAAAGAGTACTACATGAATCAAAAAAATCAAAAGGAAAAATGGCTATAAATATCAGGCTATAATTTCTATAAATGGTAAGTATCATCACTTGGATACTTTTGATAATTTTAACTATGCTTATAAGTTTAGACAAGAAGCATTAGAAAAACTTCGTCCTAAGGAAAAAACTCATTACGTTAAAAAAAGCAGTCTCATAGATCTAACTGGTCAAAAATTTGGATACTTGACCGCTTTAAGTAAGCTCCCTTATGATAGTAGAAATAACAGCAGGTGGCTTTGCAAGTGCGATTGTGGTAACACAACCAAGGTTATTTCTAGTGCTTTGACTAGGGGTGTAAGAACGTCTTGTGGTGCTCACACAAAGTTGGCGCTGAAATCTCTTAAAGACAAGTTCTACATTGATGATGTGGCGGTCGGAAGAATTGACAGTACCAAAATTAAACAGTCTAAAAGAAACATAACTGGCGTTACAGGTGTGTGGTTCAGAAAGCAAAGAAAGAAATATAATGCTGAAATAAAAATTAATCATGTTAAGACATTTTTAGGAAGTTTTAAAAATGCTTGAAAAAGCTAAAACCGCCAGGTTTGAAGTTGAAAGAAAGATATTAGATGAACACCCAATGTATAAAAAATAGCTCCTACTCTGATTGTCTTTAGAGTAGGAGTCTTTTTATTTAGGTACGAAAAAATCGCTAGTCATTTCAGACTGGCGATTATATATTTATGCTCTTACTATATTTTTTTCGTGACACACTTTTTTCATAACTATCTGTGATACATCGTAACTTTTAAAAATAAAAACATTGATTTATCAATGCTTCAGAGCTTATCGAAACGTATCAAAATCCAATAAAGCGAACTACGAGAATCGAACTCGCGACACTAGCTTGGGAAGCTGGTATTTTACCATTAAACTAAGTTCGCATTTGACAACCCTTATATTATACAATATTTTTTGTCGAAAAGATAAAGAATATTTAAATTTACACGTAGAATTTACAATATAAATTGATTTTTGGTTTTCATTACCATAAAATCAGAGTTGATGATAGATTTCTATCAATAAAATGCTTCAAGGAGAAGATTAGAATGAAAAAGACATTGGTTACTTTTTTGGCTGCTGTTTCATTGATGGGTGGTTTTGCAACTGTTGCTACTGGTTGCTCAAATACAAACAGTACGAAACAAGTTGAACAACATTCTGCTAAGAAAGTTACAAAAGACGAAATCAAAAATCATGATTACGTTGGTGTAAGTAGTGATAACAAGGACGAGTACATTACTTTCTTTACTGGTAAAGATCATAAGACGGTTCAATTCGTTCGTGTAAGCAAGAGTGGTTCACAAAAGGCTATTACTGATTTCAAGAAGGCTAAGTTAGTTCTTAACAAGAAGGATCCAAAGAAGTTCAAGATTGATGGTTTCAGAATTATCAAAGAGCCTGATTTTGAATGGAACTTCGTTAAAGTTGGCAAGACAACAATCAAATCTCCTGATGGCAAGAAGTGGAAATTATATAACGGTACACATAAACAAGCTGTTAAGGCTGTTCAAAAGAATGGAAAATAGAAATTTGAAAGAGCTTAGGAACTTTTCCTAGGCTCTTTTTGTGATCAAAATTCGGATAAGAATGAGATTATAGAACGATAATTTTTAACTACTGATAATTTAACTTTAATCCTCGATAACACTGAAGTTATTGGGGATTTTTGTTTCTTTAAATATTTATCAACTATTTTTAGGCATTTCATGATCTTTATTTTGAACAATATTTTATAATAATTATTATTTCAGAAAATAATTTATAAAATTTAGTGGTGGAAATTGCAGTTTTTAAAATTTATTTTAGATTAAAAAAATTTTAATTGGCGCTAGTCCTTGTCAAATATAGCAGCAATCATGACAATTTATAAAATTAAAAAATATTTCAGAATGGAATAATTTACTGGAAACGCTTGCAAATGTAAGGGCTGTCAGATATAGTGGGTGTTGGTAACGGAATTCAAAATAAGGAGTGATTTTTTATGACAAAGCCAATCCATGTTACTTCAGAAATTGGAAAATTGGATGTAGTAATGTTGAAACGTCCCGGACAGGAAGTTGAAAACATTACCCCCGATACAATGCCCCGACTATTGTTCGATGACATCCCATACTTACCAATTGCTCAAAAGGAACATGACAATTTTGCAAACATTCTAAGAGATAACGGAACCGAAGTCCTTTATCTTGAAGATCTCGCTGCTGAAGCAATCGACGCTGGCAATATCAAAGATGCCTTCGTTGAAAAGATGCTTCGCGAATCCGACTATGCTAAGGGTGCAGATCATGATGCATTGAAAGAATTTTTGATGAGTCTTGATTCTAAAGCTTTAGTAAATCAATTGATGATCGGTGTTCGTAAAAACGATCTAGATTTCAAACCAACAGATCTAGTTAGTGCTGCTGAAGATGAGGATTATCCATTCTTCATGGATCCAATGCCAAACCTCTATTTCACTAGAGACCCGGCTGCTTCAATTGGTGATGGATTGAGCATTAACCATATGACCTTTGCTGCAAGACAACGTGAATCAATGTTTATGGAAGCAATTATTGATTATCACCCACGTTTTGCTAATAAGGGACTTCATGTATGGCGCGACAGAAACCACACACATCGTATCGAAGGTGGAGACGAATTAGTTCTTAGTGATCATGTTCTAGCTATTGGTGTTTCTCAAAGAACATCAGCAACAGCTATTGAAGATATTTCCCGTAACTTATTCAAAGACAGCAATTACGATACTGTTATTGCTATCAAGATTCCACATAACCACGCTATGATGCATTTGGATACTGTCTTTACAATGATCAATTACGATCAATTTACAGTTCATCCAGGAATCCTTGGTGAAGGTGGCAAGATCGATACTTGGACAATTCATCCAGGTAAAGATGGCGAACTAACATACGAACACAACCAAGATCTTAAAGCTGTCTTGAAGAAAGAATTAGGCTTGGACGATCTTGATTTGATCCCAACAGGTAATGCAGATCCAATCATCGCGCCTAGAGAACAATGGAACGATGGTTCAAATACCTTGGCAATTGCCCCAGGTGTTGTTGTTACTTATGATAGAAACTACGTCTCAAATGAAATCCTTAGAAAGCATGGCTTAAAGGTATTGGAGACTGTTTCAAGTGAATTATCACGTGGTCGTGGGGGCCCTCGTTGCATGAGTATGCCACTCGTTCGTGAAGACTTAAATAAGTAGAATTCTCTAGGAGGAATGATTTTGGACTATAAAGGTAAAGAAAACTCAGTATTTCAAGGCAGAAGTCTTTTAGCAGAAAAAGACTACACACCAGCTGAATTAGAATATTTAATTGATTTTGCAATTCACTTGAAGGCTCTTAAGAAAAAGGGCATTCCTCATCACTACCTAGAAGGCAAGAACATTGCTTTGCTATTCGAAAAGAATTCAACTCGTACACGTTCAGCCTTTACAACAGCAGCTATCGACTTGGGTGCTCACCCAGAATTCTTAGGTGCAAATGATATTCAACTTGGTGGTAAGGAAAGTGTTGAAGATACAGCTCGTGTATTGGGCAGTATGTTTGACGGAATCGAATTCCGTGGCTTTTCACAAAAAGCCGTTGAAGATTTGGCTAAGTTCTCAGGCGTTCCAGTTTGGAATGGTTTAACTGATGAATGGCATCCAACACAAATGCTAGCTGACTTCATGACAATGAAGGAAACATTCGGCAGCATTAAAGGTAAGACTTTGACTTTCGTTGGTGATGGTCGTAACAACATGGCTAACAGTTTCTTAGTTACGGGTTCAATGCTTGGTGTAAACATTCACATCGTTGCACCTAAGGAACTATTCCCAGATCAAAGCGTGATCGATACTGCTAAAGCTTATGCAGATAAGTCTGGCAGCAAGTTCATGATCACTGACAATATCGATGAAGGTGTGAAAGGCACAAATATTCTTTACACTGACGTATGGGTATCAATGGGTGAAGAGAGTCAATGGGACGAAAGAATCAAATTGCTCAAACCATATCAAGTAAATATGGATATGATTAAAAAGACAGGTCAACCAGATGATCAAATCATCTTCATGCACTGTCTACCAGCTTTCCATGATACAAATACTAAGTATGGACAAGACATCAAGGCTAAGTATGGTCTTAGTGAAATGGAAGTCACAGACGAAGTCTTCAGAAGCAAATATGCACGTCAATTTGAAGAAGCTGAAAACAGAATGCACTCCATTAAAGCCATTATGGCGGCAACTCTAGGTAACTTGTTCATCCCTAAGGTTTAATCAGTTATTGGAGAAGAGCTAATCTTAATGGTTGGCTCTTTTTTCATTCTGTAAATAAAAAAAGGAATGATTAATATGGAAGAAAAAAAGGGTCTATCACTTGGAGCATTAACGGCTGCGGTAGTCACTAGTTCGATTGGATCAGGAGTTTTTACTTTAACTAGTTCACTTGCTGGTGGAGCAGCTCCAGGACCTGTCCTTTTGGCTTGGATCGTTGTTGGCTTCGGAATTATGATGTTAGCCATGTCTTTAAACAATCTATTATTGAAAAAACCAGAGTCAGAAGGTATCCAAGCATACGCTCAAGCTGGATTCGGTAATTTTGCCGGATTTGTCAGTGGCTGGGGCTATTGGCTAAGTGCTTGGTTAGGAAACGTGGCTTTTGCGACTGTTTTGATGAGTTCGCTGGGCTACTTCTTTCCTATATTTAAAGGTGGTCAAAACATACCATCAATTATTTTTGCCAGTATCGTTTCATGGTCTTTGACCTTTATCGTAAATCGTGGTGTTGAATCAGCTGCGGCAATGAACACAATTATTACAATCTGTAAGTTGATCCCATTATTCGCTTTCATCGTCGTTGCCATTTTCGTCTTCAAAGGCGGTATCTTTACCGCTCACTTCTGGTCCAATGTGGCTAGTGGCGTGGCTGGAAAAGCCGATTTGACGACTCAATTTAGATCATGTTTGATGATCATGATGTGGGTTTTCGTTGGTGTTGAAGGTGCAAGTATGCTTTCATCCAGAGCTCGTGATAAGAGCGAAGCTGGTAAAGCTACAATCATTGGTATCATCAGTTTGTTAGTAATTTATGTTTTGGCTTCAGTTTTACCATACGGTTATATGTCTCAAAATGAATTGGCAAAAATCAATCAACCAGCAATGTTGTATATCTTCCAAGATATGGTCGGTAAATGGGGCGGTGCCTTTATTGGTATAGGTCTAATTATTGCCATTCTGGGTTCTTGGCTATCATGGACGATGTTGCCAGCAGATACGACAATGTTAATGGCGGAAGAGAAAATGTTACCCGCATCGTTTGGACGTAAGAATAAAAATGGTGCACCAACGTTCTCGTTAATCCTAACAGCCAGTTTGATTCAAGTCTTCTTGGTCATTCTTTTGTTCTCAAGTGAAGCGTATAATTTTGCGTTATCACTTTGTACAGCTGCAATCGTTGTTTGTTATATTTTTGTTGGTTTATTCCAAATCAAATTCTCATGGGAAAGAAAAGAAACTAAGCAACTGTGGATTGGTATATTCACAGCCGGCTTTCAAATTATTGCGATCATCTTAGCTGGTTTACATTTCTTGATGTTAGTTTGTATCGGTTATTTACCAGGAATTTATTTCTATTATCGGGCTAAGAAAGATTACAACCTTGATGGTGGAAAACTAACAACTTCAGAAATAATCTGGTCTATCTTGATAGTAGCCTTTGCAATCATCAGTATCGTTATGGTTGCTACTGGATCAATCAAAATTTAGGAAGTGTTTTTATGAAGATACCAGGGTTTGGCGTCGAAGAATGGTTAAATGTTCATGAAAGAGAAGCTAAGTATGATTTAGCTCAAAGTACAATTACATCATTTTCAATGAATGAAATTCAACAGTTGACTCAAGCTGATATTTATCAACAACTTGATGAACAGAAAATGAATTATGGTTGGATCGAAGGATCACCAACTTTTAAAAAAGAGGTCAGTCGACTCTATAAGAATGTTGACCCTGATAATATTTTGCAGACCAATGGTGCAACTGGAGCCAATCTTTTGGCCATTTACTCATTGATCGAACCAGGCGATCATGTCATCAGTGTCTATCCAAGTTATCAACAGCTGTATGATATTCCACGTTCTCTTGGCGCAGAAGTCAGCTTTTGGAAATTACGTGAAGATAAAAATTGGTATCCCGATATTGAGGAACTGAAATCCTTGATTCGACCAAATACCAAGATGATTTGTATCAATAATGCCAATAATCCGACTGGAACGATCCTCGATAAGAAGTTCTTGGAACAAGTCGTGGAAGTTGCTAAGTCAGTTGGCGCATATATTTTAGTCGATGAGGTTTACTTGCCTTTCGATGATTCAGTTGATTTTGCACCAATCATTGATCTCTATGATAAAGGAATCTCAACAAATTCCCTTTCAAAAACATATTCAATGCCAGGTATTCGTGTAGGATGGACAGCTACCAATAGTGAATTAGCGGATATTTTCCGTAAGTATCGTGATTATACGATGATCTGTTCAGGTGTTTTCAGTGATCAAATGGCCTGCTTGATTTTGGAAAATAGAGATAAAGTCTTGGCAAGAAATAAGAAAATCGTTTTGGATAATTTAGCTTACTTTAAAGATTGGGTCGAAAAGACTCCAAAAATTAGCTGCGTCTTTCCAAATGGTGTTTCAACTTCTTTCGTCAAACTAGAGACTAAGAAGTCGAGTTTAGATTTCTGTCGTGATCTATTGAAGGATACTGGAGTTCTATTAGTGCCAGGTGAAGCTTTCGATGTGCCCGGCTATGCCAGACTAGGTTACTGTGCACCTCATGAAACTTTGACTAAGGGATTAGCAATTTTGGGAGACTACTTACAAAAAAATTAAAACTTACGATGTTTTGAGGAGAAAGATATTATGACAAAAGAACGTGTCGTTGTTGCCCTAGGTGGCAATGCTATTTTGAGTACTGACGCAAGTGCCAAAGCTCAACAACTTGCTGTTAAAAAGACTTGTGAATCACTAGTTGAATTTGTTAAGAGTGACAAAGATTTGATCATCACTCACGGTAATGGCCCACAAGTTGGTAATTTGCTATTGCAACAAGCAGCTGCTGATAGTGAAAAGAATCCAGCTTTGCCACTAGATACTTGTGGAGCAATGACTGAAGGTAGTATCGGTTACTGGTTCCAAAACGCTATGAAAGAAGTTATGTTGAAGAATAATATCGACAAACAAGTCGTAACTTTGATCACACAAACAATTGTTGATAAAGATGATCCAGCTTTCAGCGATCCTACAAAACCAATTGGACCATTTTATACAGAGGATGAAGTTCCTAGTCTAGAAGCTGAACATCCTGACTGGACGATCGTTGAAGATGCTGGTCGTGGATATCGTCGTGTTGTTCCTTCACCAAAACCAGTTGAAATCAATGAATATCCAGCCATTGAAGCTATCTCAAAAGCAGGTGTTATTCCAATCGTTGCTGGTGGTGGCGGTATTCCTGTTGTTAAAGATGGCGACCGTTTGATCGGTAAAGAAGCAGTTATCGATAAAGATTTTGGTGCTTCTAAGATTGCTCAATTGGTCGATGCTGATCAATTGATTATCTTAACTTCTGTTGGTGGGGTATTCTATAACTTTGGCAAGCCTGATCAAGAAGAGATTTTTGATGTAACTGCTGATGAGATTCAAAAACATATTGACAATGATGAATTTGCTAAAGGCAGTATGATGCCTAAAGTACAAGCTGCTGTAGCCTTTGTAAAAGCTACTGGTAAGCCTGCAGTTATCGGTGCTCTTGATGATGTTAAAGAGATTATTGCCGGTAACAAGGGAACAGTTATTCACAAATAATTATTGTTATTGTGAATTTTATGTGCTATCATATTTTTGCAAAAGAAGGATTAATTGATCAGTAGAATTTCAGCGAGACTATGGTTGGTGAGAGTTAGTCAATTTTAAGATCGAGTCGCACCCTTCTTCTTAAATTTAAATAATACAATTAATGAGTGGATATTAATCAATTAGAGTGGTACCGCGGGAAATCTCGTCTCTTTTAATAAACGAATTGTTTATTAAAAGAGGCGTTTTTTTTATCTAAAGGAGGAAAATATGGATTTTAAACAACAAGTAGTAAAGGCATTAAAGCAAGTTTTACCAGCAGAAATTACAGAGCAACAAGTTGCTGATTTGATTGAAAAACCTAAGACATCTGATCTTGGCGATTACGCATTCCCAACTTTTATTTTGGCAAAGACAATGCACAAGGCTCCTAACATGATCGCTGAAGAATTAGTTGGCAAAATTGATGCCACTGATTTTGAAAAGGTAGTTAACACTGGAGCATATATCAACTTCTTCCTTGATAAAAAATCCTTTTCAGAAGACGTCTTACACGAAGTCTTAACTCAAAAAGATCAATATGGTAATGCTGATGATGGTAAAGGCCGTAATGTGCCAATCGATATGTCATCACCTAATATTGCTAAACCAATGTCAATGGGTCACTTACGTTCAACTGTAATTGGTAATTCCATTGCTAAGATTATTTCAAAACTAAATTATCAACCAGTTAAGATCAATCACTTGGGTGATTGGGGAACTCAATTCGGTAAATTGATCGTTGGTTACAAACTTTGGGGTTCAGTTGAAGAAGTTGAAGCTGATCCTATCAATAACCTTTTGAAGTATTACGTTCGTTTCCACAAGGAAGCTGAAGAGAAACCAGAATTAGACGATGAAGCTCGTGCATGGTTCAAGAAGATGGAAGATGGCGATGAAGAAGCTTTGGCATTGTGGTCATGGTTCAAAGATCTTTCACTAAAGGAATTCCAAAAGATCTACGATCGACTAGATGTTCAATTCGACCACTTTACTGGTGAATCATTCTACAACGACAAGATGGATGCCATCGTTGATACACTTGAAGAAAAAGGTTTGCTCAAAGAAAGTCGTGGTGCTGAAATCGTTGACTTGTCAGAATACGATCTCTCACCAGCTTTGATCAAGAAGACTGACGGTGCCACACTTTACATCACTCGTGACTTGGCTGCTGCTAAGTACCGTAAAGACACCTTCGACTTTGTTAAATCACTTTACGTTGTTGGTTCAGAACAAGCAGAACACTTTAAGAAATTAAAGATCGTTTTGAAGAAGATGGGCTACGATTGGTCAGATGATATTGATTACATCCCATTTGGTTTGATCACAACTGGCGGTAAGAAACTTTCAACGCGTTCTGGTCGTGTTATCTTGCTCGAAAACGTGCTTAACGATGCGGTAGATCTTGCTAAGAAACAAATCGAAGAAAAGAACCCAGATCTTAAGAATAAAGATGCCGTGGCCGAAGCAGTTGGTGTCGGTGCGGTTGTCTTCCATGATTTGAAGAATGACCGTCGTGATAGTTTCGACTTTAATCTTGAAGAAGTTGTTCGTTTTGAAGGTGAAACTGGTCCTTATGTTCAATATACAAATGCCCGTGCCTTGAGTATTTTGAGAAAAGCAAAAGAAGTTAACTTTGGTGACGGAAAAGACCTTGCAGTGACAGATCCTGAAGCTTGGGATACAATCAAATTACTCCAAGATTTCCCAAATGTCGTAGAACGTGCTGCTAAAGAATATGAACCTTCTGTAGTTGCCAAATATGTTCTCAAACTTGCCAAGAGTTTTAACCAATACTATGCTCACAGCAAGATTTTGGCAGACGATGATGGTCTACAAGCCAGATTAGCTTTAGTTAAATCAGTTTCAATCGTCTTACAAATGTCATTGGGACTTCTAGGGGTTAAAGCTCCAGAAGAAATGTAAGGTGGATTAGTTTTGAATAGACAACTTTTTGACGAACTTTCAGAGATAAAAACGACCACGCTAGACGTGGCGTGGTTTATATTAGCAATCTGTTTTACTTATTTAAATTACGGAACCTTCAATTTTTTAAACGGAATTTTAGGTTTTGTGGCCGTCTTCTTTATTCATTTATTTATTAACTTTCACAATAATTATATGGATTATAAGAACTCAAAAAGTGAAGAGTATCGCCAAAAAATCAGCACTATTGGTATTAATCGTGAATCACTGGCAATAGTCAAAAAATGGATGCTCGGTTTGGCCATTTTTCCATTAATTATTGGGGTTTTTCTGATTTATCGGACGGGTTGGGTTACTCTTGTGATTGGTGTCATTGGGGTAGCAATCGGTTTGTTATATTCAGCAGGTCCTAAGCCACTGAACTCAACTATCTTTGGGGAAGCAGCGGTGGCTATTGCCATTAGCCAGCTAATTCCTTTAGCCTATACTTATTTAGGGCTAGGGGGAACAGCTAAGTTTGATTCAAGTACTGCCATTTCGGTAATCCTAGTCAGTTTACCTAATACTTTTGCCTTTTTCTGTGCAGAGTTGAGTAATGGCACTTCGGACCTTGAAGCAGACGTAAAAAATGGTCGCCATACTTTGGTGGCTAGAATTGGTAGAGCCAACGCTTTGAGTTTATTCAAAGCTAGTTGGTCATTAGCCTTCCTATTAGTGCCAATTTTAGCTTTAACAAAAGTAGTACCTTACATTACACTATTGATCGTGCTGCTTTATCCAAACATCTGGGACGACTTTCGTCCTTATCTGAAGGAACAAGTGAAAACCAAAACTTATCCTTTAGTAATCAAAGCTGTCGGTAAATTCTCCGTAACGTATATTTTCTTAATTGCTGTCGGGGCGATTATCAAACTAGTTATGTCAGTCTTTTAACGATAGTTTATCTCAGAAAGAGTCATGAAAAAATCACTCCTAAAACTTCTTTCTGAACATAAAAGAAGAGCTCACCTAATTGTCGGGATTAGGTGAGCTTTTTGGTTGCTTTAAATCAGCACATATTAAATTATACATATTTTCTGATAACTTTGCTTGAATAATTTTATTTTGATTGGAGAAAGGTTGCTGAAAGGTTAATTTGTGGGCGAAAAGAGCCATTTCACCTTTTTTTGGATGAGGATTGTAGAGTGGATCATTGACGATCGGCCAGTGATTAAATGCTAAATGAACTCGTAGCTGATGAGTTCGACCCGTGTGTAGATTCAATTTTAGTAAGGCAAATTTTGAGGTTTTTTTGATGACTTGAAAATCTGTTTGGGCGCTGAGACCATCTGTTGCGACAATTCTTTTGCGGACGTCGGTCGGGTCTTGAGCAATGGGAAGGTCGATCGTGCCACTGTTTTGGATGGGGCTGTCTAAGTTTACTAACGCCAGGTATTCTCGATGGAGCGTCTTAGTGCTGAGCTGGCGATTAAAGATAGGGACCAGGTAAGGAGTTTTACTGATCAAGACTAAACCTGAGGTCTCCATGTCGATGCGATGGACCATATAGGGATGACCATTCTTTAAGTATGATTCAACATCGTTCATTAAGGAGTCACTTTCACTAGCAAGATTGGGGTGAGTCTTTTTTCCCGCCGGTTTATTAGCTATTAGGATGTCGTTATCTTCATAGACTATGTCTACATTGTCGTTGCCCGGTAAATAAGTTTGGGCGCTTCGTGGTGGAAAATTAAAATTCAACGTAATTTGGTCGCGGTCATTGACAATTGTATTGAAAGGCTGGTAATGTCCGTTGATCAAAACGTCTTGTTGGATTCTAAAAAAATGTTGCCATTTTTTGGGAATGAGCCATTTTTTTAAGAGCTCTCGAAGTGTAAGAACTTCATTGTTTTCGCGGTGATAGGTCACAATTTTTTGGTACATTTGGTGTCGACTCCTTAAAGATTCTGCGAGTAATTTATAAAATAGAGCAATAATGTGATAAAATTTGTTCTTATACAGAGGTATTTAAACAATGAATAATAACAATGGTTTTTGGGATTGGTTAAAACCCAAATTACTAGTTGCTTGGTCCTTTATCAAGAAATACTGGAAGAGATTCCAATTAACTCGTTGGATAATCTTACTGGTTTTAACGTTAATTTTAGTTTTGAGTAGTTACTGGACTTTTAAGGCTAAAACTAGCAACGTTCAAGATTTACAGTCATCTTTACAAACAAAGACGACAATTATCGATAAAGACGGCGATAATGCCGGTCAATTATACGCTAACAAAGGTACGTATGTTAGTTACGACAAGATTTCCAAAAATATCCAAAATGCTGTTACTTCAACTGAAGACCGAACATTTTGGACCAATCCAGGATTCAGTATCAAAGGTTATATTAGAGCTGCTTTGGGATATTTGATCCATCATGGTATTTCCGGTGGTGGTAGTACTTTGACCCAACAGTTGGCTAAGAATTCGCTTTTGACACAAAAACAGACACTTTCAAGAAAAGGTGAGGAACTTTTCTTATCGATTGAAATCAATCATGTGTATTCTAAAAAAGAAATCATCACGATGTATCTGAACAACGCATACTTTGGTAACGGAGTCTGGGGCGTTCAAGATGCGTCCGAAAAGTATTTTGGGAAAAATGCTTCTGAACTTGATCCAGCTGAAGCTGCGGTTTTAGCCGGGATATTGAAAGCACCAAATGCTTATAATCCTATCGATAGTTTGAAAAATTCAACTGCCAGACGTAATTTGGTTCTCGATTTGATGGTCCAAAATCAGAAATTGACAGCTTCACAGGCCTCATATTATAAGAATACGCCTATCAGTGTGAATGACAATTATGAAGTCAGCAGTTCGTACAAATATCCTTATTTCTTTGACGCCGTCATCGATGAAGCGGTCAACAAGTATGGCTTAAAGGAAGACGATATTTTGAACAAGGGCTATAAGATCTACACGACGCTTGATCAAAAAATGCAAAGTTCAATGCAGTCGACGTTTGATAAAAGTTATCTCTTCCCATCTAATGCCAGCGATGGTACTAAAGTCCAAGGGGCTTCTATTGCGGTCAATCCTAAGAATGGCGGTATTTTGGCTGTTGTTGGTGGTCGAGGCGACCATACTTTCCGTGGTTATAATCGTGCTACCTCAAGTCAAATGCAACGACAACCTGGTTCAACTATCAAACCATTAGCTGTCTATACGCCAGCAATTGAGAATGGTTACAGTTATGATTCAGAGCTTCCTAATGAAATCACGACTTTTGGTAAGAATAAGTATGCCCCAACTAATGCGGATGGCTTGTATTCAAAGACTATCCCAATGTATAAAGCCCTCTATCAAAGTGAGAATATTCCTGCCGTGGCTTTACTCGATAAGATCGGTGTGAAAAAGGGTGTGGATTCAGTCGAGAACTTCGGTATCAAAGTTCATAAAAATGACCAAAACTTAGCTTTGGCACTGGGTGGGTTGACGACAGGGGTCAATCCTTTACAAATGGCACGAGCTTATACGGCCTTTGCCAATGAAGGTAAGTTGGCCAATACTCACTTTATTACTAAAATCGTTGATTCAACGGGAACTGTGATCGTGAATAATACCGACACATCAAACAAACAGATTATTAGTAAGAATACTGCTAAAGAAATGACTAGTATGATGCTAGGCGTTTATAACGAGGGAACTGGTAAACTAGCGAAGCCATTAAACTATCAGATTGCTGGTAAAACTGGTAGTACCGAAGTTCCTGATTCATACGGCTATGCTGGAACTAAAGATCAGTGGATGATCGGTTACACGCCAGACGTAGTTGTTGCCAGTTGGATCGGTTTTGACAAGACGGATAAAGATCATTTCTTGCCTGGAGCAAGTGAAAATGGTTTATCTGCCTTGTTCAAAGATGAGATGACGGGTATTTTACCAGATACAGAAGAAACTGATTTTGGAGTTAAAGATGCAGCTAAATTAGCTGAGGACAATAATTCCGATAGTGGCAATTCAGATATTACTAAATCTATTCAAGATGGAGTAAACAACATTAAAAATAAAGCTTCACAATGGTATAATGATATTAAGAACTTTTTTGGTCAATAGGAGGACTTTATGAACATTTACGATAGTGCTAATCAACTCGAACAAGATTTGAGAAAGACAACAGAGGTTGCTGAATTAAAGCTTGCTTTCGAAGCTGTTAAAGCCAACGACCTCGCTTACAAGCTTTTTGACAAAGTACAAAATAAACAATTTGAACTTCAACAAAAGCAAATGCAAGGTCAAGAAATTACTGACGAAGACATTAATGCAATGCGTGAATTAACAGACCAACTTTCAAATTACACTGAAATCCAAAACTTAATGGAAAAAGAGCAAAAGATGAACTCAATGATGGATGAATTGAACAAGATCATTTCAAAACCTATCGCTGAAATTTATCAAAATTAATAACAAGGACTTAGGGCTTAAGTAATTTGCTCAAGTCCTTTTCTTTTACAAGGGAGCTTTAAAATGAAATTTTTGCATGCAGCAGACTTACATTTAGATACACCTTTTGTCGGCATTAGCAATTTTTCAAAAGATCTGCAAAAACAGTTACAACAATCGACTTATCAAGCTGCTAAGCAAATGTTTACCACTGCGATCGAACAGAAGGTCGATTTTGTGATTCTAGCGGGGGACATTTTTGATGATACGGACAGCTCATTAAAAGCCCAGATGTTTTTGCGTGATGAATTTGAAAAGTTGAATCAGGCCGATATTAAGGTTTATTTAATTTACGGTAATCATGATTATTATCGGAATAATTTTGCTGTCGTAAAGTTTCCAAGCAATGTAAAAGTTTTTGGTGAAGAAGTTCAGACTTTTGAACAGGTGACTCAAGATGGTCAAAGAGTTGGTTTGACTGGTTTTAGCTATCATCAACAACATGTTAATCAGGCGATGATTCAAGAGTATCCACAGCGTGGGGATTTCGATTATCAGATTGGGATTTTGCATGCTGGTGTTGGTGACGATAATTATGCACCTTTTCAAGTCAGTGAATTGTTAGCTAAAGGTTATGATTACTGGGCTTTAGGCCATATTCATAAACGGCAGATCCTTCACCAAAATCCTCTTGTAGTATATTCTGGCGATATTCAAGGCCGTAATCAAAACGATACGACTCCTAAGGGCTTTTATATTGTTTCACAAGCAAATCATCAAACTGAATTAAAATTCGTTAAGAGCAGCGTTTATACGTGGGATAAGGCTGTCTTGAATGCTAAGAGCGATGATACTGTTGATTCTTTGATCACTCGGATCTCAGATTTGTTAGTGACGTCTAATGTGCTATTGACGTTGACGATCAACAATGCTCAAAACTTAAATAGCGATGTTCTAAAGACGGTAGAACGAAATGAAGTCTTGCAGCATTTCAATCAAATGGAGACTGCAAGTGTCCTCTATAAAATTTATTTGAAGTTTAATGACAATCCACAATTGGCTCAAATTGATCAACGATATTGGGATGAAGCCCAAAGGATGACAATTGATTTAGACAAAATCAAAGATTTAGATACTAAATTGTATTCATCAAGTATCATTCGTGATCATATCAACGATCCGGATTTCTTGAAAGTTATAACGGAAATGACTCGCAATACAATTAATCAAAAATATACTGGAGAATAATCGTGAAATTAGTTAAGGCGAATATTTATGGCTTCGGCAAATGGGTCGACCAAAAGTTTAACTTTGAACAAGATTATCAAGTTATTTTTGGAGCCAACGAGGCCGGTAAAACGACATTGTTGCATTTTATTGAGAGTATTTTGTTTGGCTTTGCCTCCGCACGAGGCGAGAACAAGTTTTTACAATATAAACCCCATAATGGCAGTAAGTATGGCGGCGAGTTGATTTTTAAGGCTTCAGATGGCAGCTTTTGGACGGTCAAAAGAGTTGATGGTAAAGGCGACGGAGAGTTGACCTTATACCATGACGATCAGTTAGTTCCTAATAGTTTGCTGACAGAAATTGTTGGCAGTTTTAATAAGGAAGATTACGAAAGTACTCATCTCTTTGATGATAAGAATATTTTGTCGATTTATGGTCTCGATGAAAAGAAGCTTGAAACAGAGATCATGTCGATTGGAGCGGTCGGGAGTAAGGAATGGTTAGTCGCCGCTGACAACATTGAGCACGTTGCTGACGATATATACAAACCACGTGGTCAAAAGCAAACGCTAACAGTTGACTTGAAACGTCGAGACGAGCTGTTGAGCCAAAAATCTGAAATTGAAAATCAGCAGGTAGCTTATCAAAGAGTTGAACAAGAGTTGCAAGCAACCCAGAATGAGTTTGAAAAGAATGAACAATCGTTAAAACAGGCGAGTGCAACTGAAAATAATCTGCGTAATTTAGATAAGAAGTGGCTTCGGTACGAGCGTTTTCAACAAAATAATCATTTTCAACAAACCGCCACTCCAGTGATCGATAGTGGGGATTGGGAGCGGGTTCTTCAAGCCAATCAAGAACTAAGTACATTGAAAGAGACATCCACAACTAACAAATTAGCCGATTTGGATAATGTTGAGAAGAATATTTTAAATAATTACCAGATCAATCAAACACGTTTGGACTATGTCCGTAACCAGAAGTTTGAGTTGCAGAATCTGCAATTTCACCGCGATGATATGAATTCCAAGCTGTTGAAAGTTGATACACAAGTTGATCAATTGTTCCAAAATCATCCGGAATTGACAGAGCACATGTTGCCATTGACTGGGGATGAGATCGAAAAACTGACCCCAAGTGCTAAAAAGAGCAACAATTTGCCGCTAATAGTCTGTGGGGTTGCTGTGATTCTGGCCTTTATCGTCAATCCACTTCGCTGGCCGTTCATCATTGCCGCGATTGCTGGTGGTGTCTGGTACTGGTATCAAGAACAACAAAATGGAACTGATGATTTTGAAAAGTATGACTTTATCAAACAAAAAGGCTATCAAGGTTTAAAACGGGAAGTTATTTTAGGCATTCAAGGTACGGTAATTGCCCTCGATAATTATCATACGACCCAAAATGGTCTGGTTGACGGTATCAAATCAATTGAAGTTGACTTGAATAAATGGCGGAAGATTTTATTGGAATTGAATGTGATCGATGAATCTTATCGTGACGATAATTACAATGAACAAATTGAAAAATACTTTAACCGTTTGGATCAGATCAAAGCTAAGGCTGATTTAGCAGAACAAAATAAAGCCGAAAATGAGCGGGTCGATCAAGAACGGACAGTTCGTTTGAAAGAGTTAAATCAAGAGATTTTTGCCATTCTTCAAAAGTACCAAGCTGTCAATATGAATGCTTTTACCCGCATGCATACCCAACAAGTTGAAAATCAAAAATTCCTGACTGAAATCAAGCAAGATCAAGCCTTTTTGGGCAATGATCTGGAATTATTACAAAAATATGCTACGCATGATCAGTTGTTGAGTGAATTAAATCAGGCGGTGGCTCAAAAAGATGCTTTATCTGACAAGAATAACCAGTTGAGTCGACAGATGGGTTCCCTGAAAGAACAGATGCAACAGATCTTCGATAATCAGCAATATCAACATATTGTGGCCGAGTTGGCTCAGAATAAAGCAGATATTATTGATAATTATGACGAATGGATCTCGCACAAGTTAGCCAGTGAATGGATTCGGAATATGCTCAATATTGCTACAGAAAACCGTTATCCTAAGATGATTGCTCAAGCTACGCAATATTTCAACTTGTTGACCGATGGTCACTATGTCAAAATTAACTTTAAAGATAAGAATATTGCTGTAATGAGTGCGACCAAGAATAATTTTGACGTCCATGAGTTATCAAAGGCGACTACGATTCAGTTGTATCTTGCCTTGAGATTGGCTTTTGTGACCGAAATTTCTGACTTGATCAAATTGCCAATATTGATCGACGATGCCTTTGTTGATTTTGACCTCTCTCGAACCGAGAATGTTTTCAAATTAATTAAGGAAATCGCCAAGACTAATCAGGTAATTTACGTAACTGCGAACCAACCTAAGGAAATTCCTGATGACCATATTTTGAAGTTGGAGGAACCAGAAGTTGTTGAAGCATATAATTGATTTTAATAAGGGCGACGATATGAGTTTAGAGGTGATCATCAAACGATCAGACTTTCGTTTGGTTAAAAATGGTAAAAACTTCTTGTCATTAGTCTTTGAAGATAAGACTGGTCAAATCCCTGGGAAATATTGGGATGCCAGTGAAGAGGACGCCAAGCGCTTTAAAGTTGGTACCGTGGTACAACTAGAAGGACGTCGTGACTTGTATCAAGGCAAGCCTCAAGTCAATATCACTCGTCTAGGACTATTAGATCCTAATACGGTAGACATGTCACAGTTTGTGCAGACAGCACCTATAAAACGAGTTGAAATGGAAGCTGAGTTTGATGACATCTTTTTACAGATCACTAATGGTGCCTGGAATCGAATTGTGAGATATCTATTCAAAAAGTATCATGACCGCTTCTTTACAAGTGCGGCAGCCAAAGTCAATCATCATGATTTTCAGGGTGGTTTAGCCTATCATACTTTGAGCATGGTTCGGATAGCTGAAAAAATATCTGACCTCTATCCTCAAATTGACCGAGCCTTATTGATTGCAGGAGCCTGCTTGCACGATTTTGGCAAAATTATTGAATTGACAGGCAATTTGGATATCGAATATACCTTTGAGGGTAATATGCTAGGTCATATTACGATTGTTGACGAGGAGATCGTTAAGGCGGCAGAGGATTTGAAAATCAACTTAGATAGTGAAGATATGATTCTTTTGCGGCACATGATCCTCTCGCATCATGGCTTGTTAGAATATGGTTCA
This sequence comes from Companilactobacillus sp. FL22-3, assembly GCF_054881455.1. Lineage (NCBI taxonomy): Bacteria > Bacillati > Bacillota > Bacilli > Lactobacillales > Lactobacillaceae > Companilactobacillus > Companilactobacillus sp. FL22-3. Next base: position 28,125 of record NZ_JBTYYZ010000002.1, read on the forward strand.
CCAGAGCGTCCTAAGTTATTGGAAGCAGAAGTTTTGCATGAAATTGATATGATGGATGCTTCAATCAACATGATCACTAAAGCCTTGGAAAAGACTGATAAAGGTCAATTCTCTGAGAGAATCTTTGGTTTAGATAACCGTTCATTTTATAATCACAATAAAGCATAATAAAAAATCCATCTGATTCTAAGGTTTAGAATCAGGTGGATTTTTAGGTCTAGAATTGTGTTTTAACCACTAGAATTTAAAATAAAGTTTGCCAAATCAACTGAATATTTAAAATAATTAAGATAACAGCAATGATCCAAGATAAATATTTGACCCAAGGGCGATTGGCAAAAGGTCCCATTAGTTTCTTATCGCTAGTAAAGAGAATTAACGGAATCATGGCAAATGGCAAGGCAACAGACAAGAATACTTGTGAGAAGGTCAATAAGCTTTCAATTTTGGCCTCATTTCCTTTGTAATAGATGGCAAAAGCCAAAACAGGGGTGATAGAGATCAAACGAGTGAGCAAACGTTGAGCCCACAATGGCATCCGTAAGTGAATGAAACCTTCCATGATCATTTGTCCGGCTAAAGTACCAGTAATAGTTGAGCTTTGACCAGATGCTAACAGCGCGATTGCAAATAGCATACTCAACATCGGACTGGCAATTGCACCGACGATTTTAGGATTGCTTAAAGCGTTGAACAAGTCGACAAAACGTCCTAATTCACTGTGGGTACCAAAGAATAAGGCAGCTCCTAAAATCAATAAGAGGCTGTTAACGACAAAAGCAATCGTCAGTTGAATATTGGAATCAGCAATGGTAAAACGGATCGTTTTTCTGACCGAAGCTTCATCGTGAATATCATATTTACGTGTCTGTGAGATTGACGAACCAAGGTATAAATCGTGGGGCATAACGGTTGCACCAACAATACCTAATGCCATGTAAAGCATTGGCTGGTTGGTCAAAATCTTTGCCCGAGGAACGTAACCACCTAAAACGCCTAATGCATCAGGTTTAGATAGGAAAACTTCATAGGCAAAGACAAATAAGATCACCGCCACTAAAGTTGCCACAATGGCTTCAATTTTATGAAATCCTAAACGCATTAAGAATAATAAAATCAAGACATCAAAGGCAGTAATAGTAATTCCGACAATCAGTGGGAAACCAAACAATAATTCCAAAGCGATACCAGAACCGATGATTTCGGCCACGTCAGTCGCCATGATAGCTAGTTCAGTTATTACCCAGAGAATTAGACCACCAGTCTTTGAAGTTCGGTCTCGGGTCAATTGGGCTAAGTCTCGTCCGGTTACGATACCTAAGCGGGCTGACATGGCTTGCAAGAGCATTGCAATTAAACTGGACAGTAAAACAACGCTCAATAAAGTGTACTTAAATTGAGCACCACCACCGATCGAGGTGATCCAATTTCCGGGGTCCATATAACCGACGGCAATTAAAGCACCAGGTCCGGTATATGCTAAAAGTGTTTTGAAGTAGCCAGCATTGTCGGGTACTTCAATGGATCCATTGATTTCATCGAGACTTTTACGAGTCGTTCCGGTATCTTCAATGAATTTATTCTCTTGTTCTGAATCCTTTTGGTGTTTCAAAGTGACAAGGCCTCTTTTCGTAGTATGTTAATCCTACTAGTGAGGTTCCCGTTAACGGACGACGATGACTGACACAGGTGCATGTTTAGCTAAACGAGGTCCGATTGCACCAGAAATTTTCGAGTGAGGAGCTTGCGTATCGGCACCAGTTACGATCAAGTCTGGATTAAAATCTGGAATCACACGATCTAAGATAACATCGTCGATGTCGCCCCCCTCATAAGGCAGCGATTCGACATTACTCAAACCATTATCTTTTGCAGCTTGGACATAATAATCAATAGTTTTATTTAATTCTTTTCGTTTTTCATCAATTTTAGTTGGTGTTAAAGAATCAAAAATATTTATATCTTCACTTTCCATTACAGAAACAATTCCTAGGTTAGCGTCGTAATCTTGAGCCAGTGTCATCGCAAAGCGAAAAGCCTTGGTAGTTGAAGCTTGGTCATCCTCATCGACAGCTAGTAAAATTCGTCTGTAAACTAAGGGATCTTTAACTCGTTTAATTGCCATAGAAATAGTCCTCCTAATAAAAGCTGAATATTGTTCCACTCATATAATAGCGTTGTTGCCAAAGATAAAACAAGCTATAGTTTCGTCTAAAAAGGCTGATGCCAGCAATTATTGAAGGATAATTCGCCCAAAAAAAGTTAAGACTTTTTCAAAAGATAATTAGTTATGGTTAATAAAAGCATGACCTGAAAGACGATTATTTGGTAAAAAGGGTGCAATCGTCTTGAGTCACGTCTTATTAATGTCCCTTCTAATTATAATTATTATTGATCAAATTGTATCGGGCTATTGCAAAATAATCTTAGAAAAAACAAACTTTTTCATTCATCAATAGTTAATAGTCGGATAAAAAAATCTTTGCCAGACGATTTTTAATATTCAGGATAAAAAAAAGATACCCAGTTTTGGGTATCTTAAGTTAATCATCATTATTTACTTGATGAAGATGATGAGACATAACCAGAAAGAACATCCTTCAAGTCTTTGTCCTTAATTGAAACATCAGCCTTCTTCAAGACTTTAGAAATAACTTTTTGCATTACAGTTGAATCTTGCATCCATGAAGCATAGATCTTAGATTTAAGTTCAGCAGTGTGATCGCTCATCTTACCCTTAGCAGGTTTCTTAAGAAGTTTGATTACGCTGTAACCGTATGAAGTTTTAACAGGTGTTTCTGTGTAATCGCCGACTTTGTCAAGTTTGTATGCAGCCTTCTTGAAGTCTGTATCAACGCTTGTGCTGTCGTTATCGAAAGCATCCATCTTACCACCATTGTTCTTTGTGGCTGAGTCAGTTGAATATTCTTTAGCTAGCTTACTGAAGTCTTCACCGTTTTGAAGTTTAGTAATAACTTCTTTAGCAGTGTCTTCTTTACTTACAAGAATTTGAGCTACAGTAATCTTAGGTTGGTAACTCTTCCATTCTTTCTTAAGGTCGCTGTTTGTAACAGTCTTGTTCTTCTTCAAAGCAACTTTTGTAAGAAGGTTAGTACGAATATTCTTCTTAAATTGGGCAGTTGTCATACCGTTTTGTTGAAGAATTTGACTAAATGATGAACCATATTGGCTCTTGTACTTGTTGTATTCACTATTTACTTGTTTTGTGGATACATCCTTGCCATATTGGTCTTCCAAAGCTTTAGTAATTACCATTGTTTGCAATGTTTGCTTACCAGCTGAAGAAGTCTTCATTTCATCGTAGTATTCTTGTTGAGTAATTCTGCCGCCTTTAAGCGTGGCAACAGTTTTATTACTTGAACAACCTGCTACAACAGTAATCATAAATAGACCGGCAATAGCCAAGATCCATTTAGTTAATCGTTTATTCATCTTTACACATCCTTAATTAATATGTCTACAACTGAAAAGACTACCATAAAATAAAGTGAATAGTTTATCATTTTAAGAAAAAATCATAAAAAATTCATATTTAGTTCTACATTTTGTTGAACTTATCGAGATTTTCATGTAACTCTTGTAAAGAATTTTGTAGCTCCAAGACGTCAGGTTGTATGCTTTGAGTGTATTCCGTCAAATCATTTTTGAGATCTGACATAACTTCTGGAACTACGGCTGAGTTTTTTTGCAGATCAGCTAAGATGTCTTTAAAATCTTTAATATTCTTTAATAACTTGGTATCATTGAGATTAGTAAGTTTGTCTTTTGATTGAAATAATTGAATGGCGATTCCAGAAATCGAGCCAATTGTAAAACCTGCAAAAAATTTCATATTAGTCCTCCAAGTTTTGTTTGATCTTGTCGGCACGTGCTTGCAGTTCCTCATTGCTTGCAAGGCCAGTATTATCGCCCCAGTGCATTGAGAAGTCGTCGTCTTTTGAATAACGAGGGACTAAGTGAATGTGTGAATGCATTACACTTTGATAGGCGATCTCGCCATTGTTTTGGCAAATGTTCATTCCAATGATCTTTGGATTAGAAGCTTTGATGGCACGTGCAATCATCGGTACTTTTTTGAAGACACGAGCAGCTAGATCTTCGTCATAAGCAAAGATGTCTTGAACGTGCTTTTTAGGAACAACCAAAGTGTGTCCCGGCGTCACTTGAGAAATATCAAAGAAAGCTTTGATATCATCGTCCTCATAGATAGTGGTACTAGGAATTTCATTGTTAATAATTTTACAAAAAATGCAGTCATCCATAAAAAATTTCTCCTTTCAAAAAACAGCATAATATTTACTATAATGCTATCATAATAACATTATTAAAAACAGATATAGGTGGTTTAAACCATGACTTTAGAAGTAAAAGAATTGACCGGTGGATATGGTCAAGTATCAGTTTTAAAAAAAGAAACCTTTACAGTTGAAAATGGTCAAGTAGTAGGTTTGATTGGTCTGAACGGTGCCGGTAAATCTACGACAATTAAGCATATCATTGGCTTATTGACTCCTCGTGGCGGTCAGATCCTAATTGATGGAATAAGTTTGCATGACGATGTGGAAAAATATCGTAAAAAGATCGCTTATGTACCAGAAATGCCAATCCTTTATCCAGAATTGACTTTAAAAGAGCACATTGATCTGACGATTATGGCTTATGACCTGGATCACGATCAAACTTGGGAAAATGCTAACAAATTATTGAAGACTTTCCGATTAGATAATAAGTTAGATTGGTTTCCACAGAACTTTTCCAAAGGTATGAAGCAAAAGGTAATGATCGTTTGTGCCTTCATGACTGATGCAGCACTTTTCATCATCGATGAACCATTTACTGGGCTAGATCCTTTGGCGGTCAATGATTTGTTGAAGATTGTTGAAGCAAAGAAAAAGGCCGGTTGTTCCGTTTTGATGTCCACACACGTTTTGGCAACAGTTCAAGATCACGCCGATAAATTTGTTTTGATCAATCATGGTCAAGTACGAGCCGATGGTACTTTAGATCAGTTGAAGAATAAATTTGATATGGGTCAAGATTCCAATTTGGATGATATTTATATCAAGATGTCTAACGAGGATCTCTAATGAAAGAATTGTGGAGTGAACGTTTAAGAAGACATCAACTGGATCAGTTCAAATATCTGCGACTGATTTTCAACGACAATTTTGTCTTGGCTTTTATCGTCCTCATCGGTGCTTTAGGATTTTGGTATTCTAATCTTTTAGGGACGATTCATCAACCTTTGATCTTGGGAAAACCAATTGTGATCGTCTTATTATTTTTGACGTTACAAGTGGGTGGCATTGCTACTTTATTGGAAGAACCAGATAGTACTTTCCTATTAGTGAAGGAAAAAGAATTCTTTAATTATTTGAAAGCTGCCAAAAACTATAGTATCTTTTTGCCAATCGTGACAGTCGCATTGGTTAATTTCTTGTTGTCAGCCTTTGCTTCCCGTGGTGCGGGGATGAAAGTCATCGACATCGTGGCAATTGCGATTGGTTTAATCGTCTACAAGTTAGCTTTCTTGAATGTCGATTTATTGGAACTGTATGGTCGAGTTCATTTAGGTAGTGTCAAGCTGCGGTTAGTGACGAATCTATTACTGTTGTTTGCTTTAGTCGTATCAGTCTATTTCTTTAGCTGGACGATATTAATTGTGGCCGTGGTATATTATTTATTTTTGAATACACAAGTTAAGACTTTGGAAACTAGTGGTCAATTGCAGTGGGAATATGCTATTGCTACTGAAAATCAAAGAATGTTTAGAATCAAGCGATTCTACAATCTCTTTACTGACGTACCTGGTGTTAATAGCAAGATCAGACGTCGTAAATGGCTGGATGGTTTACTGAGTCCAATCAAGTTATCTTCAAGCAATACTTACTTGTATTTATTTGCACGTGGTTTTATTAGAAATAATGAATATATTGGATTGTTCTTGCGTCTGACGATTATTCAGGCTATTATGTTAGTCTTGATTGATAATTTCTACATCTCATTGATCGTGGAAATGCTGTTCATCTACTTAGTTGGTTTCCAACTCAAACCTTATTTCAAAGAGGTTATGCAAAATTTGATGCAACGGCTTTATCCAATAAGTGGGAAGACTAAAATCGCAGATTTTACCAAGTTGAGTACGACAATTTTAGCGATTCAATGGTTGATCAGTGCGATCGCAATTTTTTATAAGTTTGGCATTAGCGTGAATAGTTTGATCATCATCGTAGCTGGATTGGCTGTTTTGATTTTTGTTAACTATTTCTACATGCCTCGACAATTGAAAAAATATTTAGATTAATGGAGAGAATTAATATTTATGCGACTAAGAAACAAACCTTGGGCTAAGGATATGATCAATGACAATCTTGATTTGATCGCCATTCAGCCGGAAAATATGCAAGGTAAATGGCAAAGCCGTTTTGCTAAGGAACAACCTTTATTCATTGAAGTGGGGTCAGGTAAAGGCAGATTCATTACCGAATTAGCTAAGCAAAATCCGCAAAATAATTATATTGCGATGGAAGTTCAAGAAGGGGCCATTGCCTTAGTACTAAAAAAGCAAGTTGAGTTAAAATTACCCAACTTGCAATTGTTGTTAGCTAATGGAGCTGACCTTTCTGAATATTTTGCCGAAGATGAAATTGATGGAGTTTACTTAAACTTTTCTGATCCTTGGCCTAAAACTCGTCATGAAAAGCGTCGCTTGACTTATAAGTCGTTTTTGAAACAGTACCAATATATTTTAAAAGCTGATGGTTATTTACAATTCAAAACTGACAACCAAGGTTTGTTCGAATACTCATTGATCAGTATGAACAACTACGGAATGAAATTTGACGAACTTTCTTTAGATCTTCATAATAACGAAGGTCTCAATTTGAACAATATCGAAACCGAGTATGAAGAAAAGTTTTCAAAAAAAGGCTTCAGAATCAATTTTCTGAAAGCCCATTTTGAAAAATAATTTAATTGTGTCTACTGTACTTTTTTGATGTTTAATAGTTCGCCAGTAATTGCGTCGGCAATGAAGTGATATTGAGCCACATCGAACTCATCCATAGTAGTTACGCCACCGACGATGCCCCAAGTTGCTCGTCCATTAACGTTAACTCTTTGATAAAAGGGTTCAACCCATGAACCGATCACTTTACTATCTTCGCCTAAAACTGACTTAACCTTATTAATAATATTTTCGCTATCTAGATGGTGTTTTACTAAAACTGTAGCTGCAGCGGATGCCACTAGTACAGTACCAGCAACGATTAAAGAACCGATACCTTTTTTACTCATAAAAATCACTCCTTGATTTCGATTTAATGATATATTAACACTATTATATATCATTCCAATACTTAAGAGCACTTAATTGACCGTTTAAAGATTTAAAAGTATCTTAATTAAAGAGGTGAATAATATGAAAACATTTGAAGACTATAACGAAAAAGACTGGCATGAAGTGACTAAAGCAGGAAAGTACGTCATGTGCTGGCATGCTGACTGGTGCCCTGACTGCAAGTTTATCGAACCTAAAATGCCTGAACTTGAGAGTGAATTTTCCGACTTCACTTGGATCAGCTTCAATCGTGACGACAATATGGAAATTGCTCAAGAATTAGGAATTATGGGAATTCCTAGCTTTGTTGTTATTGAAAATGGTAAAGAAATTGGTAGACTAGTAAATAAAGATCGAAAGACTAAAGAAGAAGTTGAGACCTTTATGAACAGTGTAATTAACAAATAATTTATCAAGTGAGGGAAAAAACTTGCTATTAAGCTTTTATAATCCAGATGTTTTGGGGGATGTCTTGATCGTTGAGACTGCAGAAGATGTAGCGACTCAAGACACGACTCAAAAAGACAATGTAGTACGTATTTTTAACAGTGAAACCGATACAACTATTGGTTTCAATTTTTTTGGACTTGGTGAAGAACTAGGTATCCAAAAGCAATCAGGTCAAGTATTTCTTGACGAAAAGCAAGTTGAAGTTTTAAATAATGCACTTGCTAAAGCAGGTTTTTCTGACAAATTAGCTGTCGACAATGAACCTAAGTTTGTGATTGGTCATGTTGATGAGATTTCAGCTCATCCTGACTCAGATCATTTGCATATCACAAAGACTAATATCGGTTTGGATGAACCAGTTCAAATCGTTTGTGGTGCGCCCAATATCGATCAAGGACAGCTAGTAGTTGTCGCGCTTCCAGGTGCCGTGATGCCAAATGGCAACGAAATTTGGCCTGGTGAATTACGTGGGGTCGATAGTTATGGCATGATCTGTTCAGCCAGAGAACTAGGAATTCCAAATGCACCGCAAAAGCGTGGTATTCTGGTACTTGACCAGGGTACAGCTGGTGAAGCATTTGATTTTGAAGCAGCAAAGAATTTGTTTGATTAGGAGCTATTATGGAAAATACAGTCTATCATTTTGTTGGAATTAAAGGTACCGGAATGAGTGCATTGGCACTTATTTTGAAGGACCTTGGTTATGAAGTTCAAGGATCGGATATTGATAAATATACATTTACTCAACGTGGCCTTGAACAAGCAGGTATCAAAATTTTACCTTTTGACGCTGAAAATATTCACGAAGGTTTGACGATTGTTAAAGGAAATGCCTTTAATGATGATCAAGTTGAAATTAAAAAAGCTAACGATATGCACTTGCCAGTGATCACTTATCCAGAAATGGTCGGTAAATTGGTTGATAACTATACTTCGATCGGTATTGCCGGTTCACATGGTAAGACAAGTACAACTGGTTTATTGGCACATACTTTGAGTGGAATTGCCAAGACATCTTATTTGATTGGTGATGGTACTGGTAAGGGTATCAAAGATGCTAAGTTCTTCGTCTTTGAAGCTGACGAGTACCGCCGTCACTTCTTAGCTTATTCACCTGATTACTTGATCATTACGAACATCGACTTTGATCACCCAGATTACTTCTTTGGTGGAATAGACGATGTTGTCGATGCTTTTGAATCAGAAGCTAGAAAGACAAAGAAGGGTATCTTCATCTGGGGTGAAGATAAACATGCTAAGTCAATCAAAGCCGATGCACCGATCTATACCTATGGTTTGGATGAATCTGATTACATCAGAGCTACAAACATCAAGCGAACTGTTAAAGGTTCATCATTCGATGTTTCTATCAATGGTGAAAATATCGGTAACTTCCAAGTTCCTCTCTTCGGTGAACACAATGTCTTGAATTCCTTAGCTGTGATCGGTGTTGGTCATATGGAAAAACTTGATCACGCTTTGATCAACCGTGAATTGCAAACCTTCAGTGGTGTTAAGAGACGTTTCAGTGAAAAGAAAGTGGCTGACCAAGTTATCATTGATGACTACGCTCACCATCCACAAGAAATCAAAGCAACAATTGATGCTGCTAGACAAAAATATCCTGACAAAAAGATCGTGGCTGTTTTCCAACCACATACCTATACAAGAACTTTAGCTTTGATGGATGATTTTGCTAAATCACTCGACTTAGCAGATGAAGTTTACTTGACAAATATCTTTGGCTCAATTCGTGAAGCCCACGGCGATATTACAAGTAAAGATCTTGGAGATAAGATTCATAAGGGCGGTAAAGTTGTTACGCTTGACGACCTTTCACCACTATTGGATTATCACAATTCAGTGATGATTTTCATGGGTGCCGGGGATGTTCAAAAGTATGAAACTGCTTATGAACAATTGTTGAGTACTTTAAATCCTAATCAACAATAATAATTAGTGAAAATATCTTTTGTAGCCAATTGGCAGCAAAAGGTATTTTTTTCTAGAATTAAAATCGTGAAAATAGTAAAGTAATAAGTAAGAGTTAGGCTATGACAAAGCAGATTGTCATGGCCTTTTTTCACGAAGAGAGGTTAAAGCTTTGAAAGATGCAATTTCGACTCGAGTTAAATTATCGATTTTAGCAGTAGGATTGTTGTCATTTACTGGTATTTTGATCGAAACGTCCATGAATGTTACTTTTCCAACCTTGGTAAAAGTCTTGCATGTCAGTTTGAGTACCGTTCAGTGGTTGACGACGGGCTATTTATTGTTGACGACGATCGTGATGAGTACTACGGCTTATATTTTGAAAAAGTTTCCACCGTTAAAAATCTTTATCTTTGCGACCTTGTGCTGTTTCATCGGTTCTTTGATCTGCATGTTCGCGCCCAATTTCAGTATTTTAATGAGTGGCAGATTATTGCAGGCGGTTGCGACTGGTTTATCAACGCCCTTAATGTTCAGTTTGATTTTTGAAGAGATTCCGGTCTCAAAATTAGGCGTTTATACTGGCTTAGCGGGAATCGTGATCTCTTTAGCACCAGCTTTAGGGCCAACTTATGGTGGTGTCGTCAACGGCTTATGGTCGTGGCGGGAGATCTTCGTTGGCGTCTTGCCATTGATCGTTTTATTGTTTGTGATCGGTGTCCTGACGATTCAGGGGACTAATAGTGGAACCAAAGGAATCTCTTTTGACTATTTGAGCGTCATTTTCTTAGCGGCAATCTTTTCAATTATCCTATTCACGTTTGACCAAGCAGGAAGATATGGTTGGAATTCTCGTCAATTCTTGCAATGGATAGTCATCAGTTTGGTGATCGGTTTGTTGTTTGGTTGGTATAATCGCAAGAGCCAACGCCAATTGATCGATTTTTCAATTCTAAAGATACCTGTCTTACGAATTCGATTGTTCGGTTATTTTAGCTTGCAATTCATCAATATTGGATTGTCATTTGTCTTACCGATTTTTGCACAAACCGTTTTGAAATTAAATTCTGCTCAAGCCGGTTTAATGTTGTTGCCAGGTTCATTACTTGGGGCGGCAGTTGGGCCAATTGCTGGCTGGATGTATGACAAAAACGGAGCTTATCGACCACTTTTGATCAGTGGATTGTTGGTAAGTTTAGGCTCCATTTGTTTCTGGCTTTTCAGTGCCGATTTAACGATGGCGGGAATCATTTGGATTTATATTTTAGTTCGAATCGGTTTTAGTATGGGCTTTGGTGTCTCCTTGTCAGATGGCAGTATGCAAGTTCAAGGTGCAAAAAAGGCCGATCAAAATTCTTTGTACAGTATGATGCAACAATATGCTGGGTCGTTAGGAACCAATGTTTTGTCAGTGGTTATTTCAGCAGTTGCACTAACGAGCGGAACCCACAATGCAGTAGTTAATACTATTCTAGGTACAAAAATTGACTTTATTGTTTTGACTGTTTTATCATTGATGATATTGAGTTCAGTTGTTTATATCCACTATAAATATGAAAAAACGAATAATTAACTTAAAGGTCTTGGTTCTAAAGGAATCTGGACCTTTTTCGTCTTGACGAAGCTGTTACAAGTGGTAGGGATTTGTTAAAATAGATTTAGTTAATTTCGTTTTTATTGGAGAATATATGTCAAAAAATAAAAAGTTGCTTTTAATAGATGGAAATAGTGTGTCGTTTCGGGCCTTCTTCGCCATGCATAACGTTTTGGATAAATTTGTCAATGGCGAGGGTATCCATACGAATGCACTCTATGCGTTCAATAATATGTTAGAGATCGTTCTAAAAGAGGAGCAGCCCACGCACGCTCTAGTTGCTTTTGATGCTGGAAAGACTACTTTTAGAACGGAAATGTTTAAAGATTATAAAGGTACTCGTGCTAAGACGCCCCAAGAGTTAATGGAACAATTGCCGTTGATTCAAGAAATGTTGAATTATCGCGGTATTAAGACTTACGAATTGCCTAATTATGAAGCTGATGACATCATTGGGACGATGTCGCATCAGGCCCAATTGGATGGCTTCGACGTGACGGTTATCACTGGCGATCGAGATCTGACTCAGTTAACAACTGATAAAATCACTGTCAAAGTTAATGTTAAAGGGGTAACTGAGACGGAAGCTTATACTCCAGAACATGTTCAAGAAAAACTCGGTCTTACGCCTAAGCAGATCATCGATATGAAAGGCTTAATGGGCGATAGTTCTGACCACTATCCTGGGGTTGAAAAAGTCGGTGAAAAAACAGCCATCAAATTGCTCAATCAGTACGGCAGTATTGAGGGAATTTATGAGCATATCGACGATATGAAGCAGAGCAAGTTAAAAGAGCATTTAATTAATGACCATGACCAAGCGCTTTTAAGTAAGAAGTTGGCCACAATTAATTTAGACGCTCCAGTGGACTTAACTTTAGCTGATTTAGAATATCATGGCGACAATCAGGAACAACTGATCCAGTTTTATCAAAAGATGAATTTTAAGACCTTTTTAAATCGGATGGATATTCCTCAAGAGAATACTGCAGAAGATTTAGCTGATATTAAAGTTTTGCCACTGGATGCTGCAGCAGCAAAGAAAATTGCCAATAATACTCAACCACAGACGTTGATTGTTGAAGGCTTTGGCGAAAATTATCACTTGGCTCCCATCGTTGGTTTAGTTGTCTCTGATGGTAAGAATTGTTATGGAACAAATGATATTTCGATTCTTGAAAATGCTGATTTGAAGTCTTGGCTAGCTGATTCTACCAAAGAGAAGTACTTGTTCGATAATAAAGCAACGATTGCGTTATTGCACCGTTATGGCTGCCAACTGGAAGGGGTAAGCTTTGATATGTTGTTAGTCGCCTACTTGCTAGATACTAACGACAACAAGCAAGATATCGGGTTAGTTGCCAAGAATTACAATGTCAGTTTACCTTCTGAAGAAGAATTTTACGGTAAAGGTGTCAAAAAGGCGGTTCCCGAAGATACGGAAGTCTTATTGAATTTCTTAGCCCAAAAGGCTCAGGTTATTAGAAGTTTGAAAGACAAAATGTTAAAAGAACTAAAGGATAATGACCAGGATAGCTTGTATGACGAGATTGAATTGCCACTGTCTATTGTTTTAGCCAATATGGAGATCAAAGGGATTACCGTGGAGGTTTCTCGTCTTAAAGAGATGGAGAATACGTTTGCGACCCGTTTGAGTGAAATTGAACAAAAAATTTATCAAGCTGCCGGCAAAGAATTTAATATCAATTCACCTAAACAATTAGGTGTGGTCTTGTTTGAAGATTTGAAATTACCAGTAATCAAAAAGACTAAGACTGGCTACTCAACTTCAGTGGATGTCCTAGAGAAGTTAAAGGATAAGTCACCAGTCGTCCAGATGGTCTTAGATTATCGTCAAATTTCGAAGATTCAATCAACCTACGTTGTTGGTTTACAGAAGTTTGTCCAACCTGACAACAAGATCCATACGATTTATTTACAAACTTTGACCCAAACTGGACGGCTGTCTTCAATCGATCCTAACTTACAAAATATTCCAATTCGCATCGATGAAGGTAAGCAGATCCGTAAAGCTTTCGTACCTCAACACGATGACTGGGAGATCTTTTCTGCCGATTATTCACAAGTTGAGTTGCGAGTTTTGGCACATATCTCGGGCGATGAGAACATGCAAGAAGCCTTCCGTGAAGATTATGATATCCATGCGCATACTGCCATGCGGATCTTTGGTTTGAACAGTACTGATGAGGTGACCCCTGATATGCGTCGCCAAGCTAAAGCTACTAACTTTGGTATCGTCTACGGTATCAGTGATTATGGTTTGTCACAAAATATTGGAATCAGTCGTAAACAGGCGGCAGCTTTCATTGAATCTTATTTTGAACAATATCCTGGTGTTAAGAAGTACATGGACGACATTGTTAAATATGCGCGTGAGAATGGTTACGTGGAAACGATCATGCATCGTCGTCGTTATTTGCCTGACATTCATTCCAGCAACTTCAATATCAGAAATTTTGCCCAGAGAACGGCAATGAACACGCCAATTCAAGGTAGTGCCGCCGATATTATCAAAGTTGCCATGATCAATATGCAAAAGATGTTAGAAAAAGAACAGCTCCAAGCTAATTTGTTATTACAAGTACACGATGAAATGATTTTTGAAGCACCAAAATCTGAAATTGCAACGTTAGAAAAATTAGTTCCAAGTGTGATGGACTCAGCGGTCAAACTAGATGTTCCTTTGAAAGTTGAAACAGCCCATGGCAATACTTGGTACGAAGCAAAGTAGGTCGATAATATGCCAGAAATGCCGGAAGTAGAGACAGTTAGACGTGGTTTGAATTCTCAAGTTAAAGGACGAAAAATCACTCATGTAGAGATCCGTTATCAAAATCTGATCACGGGTGATGTCAAACAGTTTAGTGAATTTGTGACTGGGGCAACGATTACTGATGTTGGTCGGCGAGCAAAGTTTTTATTGATTCATTTAGATAATGGCTATACGATAATCAGTCACTTACGAATGGAAGGACGTTACCGTATTTCAGCTGATCCCAGTGCGATTGATAAGCATTCTCATGCAATTTTCAGCTTGGATAATGGCGAAAAAATGATTTATAATGACGTGCGTAAATTCGGTCGCATGCAACTGTGGCCCACGGCTGAATTGTCGACCAACAAGTCAATCATGAAGCTAGGACCAGAGCCATTGTCGCCTGACTTTACCTTTGAAAAACTTAAGCCAAGAATTATGCGTCATAGAAAAGATATTAAGACGGTCTTGTTGGATCAGTCAGGCTTGAGTGGCTTGGGCAATATTTATGTCGATGAGGTATTGTGGCAAGTTAAGATTCATCCTCAAACGCCAGCCAATCACCTCAATGATGAGGATATCAAGGCTATTATTGTTGCTTCAAATCAAGAGATGGAATCAGCTATTGCTAACGGAGGTTCAACAGTTCGTTCGTATATCGATGCGACTGGTCACAAAGGTAATATGCAGAATAGTCTTAAAGTCTACGGTAAAGAGGGAACACCTTGTCCCCGTTGCAAAACAGAGATTGAAAAGATTAAAGTTGGAGGTCGTGGGACGCATTTTTGTCCTAAATGTCAGATCGTCAAATGAGTAAAATATATGGATTAACCGGGGGAATTGCCAGTGGTAAGTCAACCGTTTTAGCAATGTTTCGCCAACATGGTTTTCAAGTCTTTGACGCTGATTCAGTGGCACGAGAGGTAGTCGTACCAGGATCAATCGGTTTACAGCAGATTACAGCTCAATTTGGGACCGAAGTTCTCAAATCCGATGGGACTTTGGATCGTGCCAAATTGGGAGCAATTGTTTTTAGTGATCATCAAGAACTAAAGAAATTGAACCAGATTACTCGTCCATTGATCAAAGAGAAGATATTAAAGACTATTGCGGCAGTCAAACGGTCAAACAGCTCGACAATTTCTATTTTTGAAATTCAATTGTTGTTTGAGGGTGGTTATCAAACCTACTTTGACGGTATAATTAGTCTTTACGAAAGACCAGAAGTACAGTTGCAACGGTTAATGACCCGAAATAATTTAACTAAAAAAGTCGCCTTAGAACGAATCAATTCACAAATGTCGATGGATGAGAAACGCAGTCGAGCTGATTTTGTGATTGATAATTCTTTTGACTTAGCACATCTTGAAAATGAAATCGAAAAGTTAATATCGCAACTTTAATTGAGAAAAGAGGTTAGAATCTTGATTTGTCCACATTGCCATCATGATTCATCAAAAGTTATCGACAGTCGCCCCAGTGATGAAGGGCGTGCTATTCGTCGTCGCCGTGAATGTGAATATTGCGGTACGAGAATTACCACCTTTGAAAGGTTGGAAAAATCACCTTTATTAGTGATTAAAAAGAACGGCAACCGTGAGGAATTCAGCCGTGAGAAGTTATTGCATGGAATCGTTCGGGCAGCCGAAAAACGTCCAGTAACAATGGATCAAATGAATTCTATCGTTGACAAAGTTGAAAATGAAATCAGAGCCAATGGTGAGAGTGAAGTTCGTTCACAAGTAATTGGTGAACACGTTATGAAGATTTTAGCTAAAGTCGACGATGTAACTTACATTCGTTTTGCCAGCGTCTACCGTGAATTTAAAGACATGAATAGTTTCATGCAAGAAGTTCAAGAGATGATGGCTAATGGAAATAAAATTGACAAGAAATAAGAGGGATGCCAGTGTCAACAAGTAATTTTCAATCAGAAAAGTTTACACCACTAGTTGGCTATTGGTGTTTGCCTAATGGCCATCTCAATGATGACGATCGTCACGTTTTGACGGATTTATATTTACCGATTTTAGGAACTGAAGCCTTTAGTCTCTATTTATTGTTGTGGGAAAAATTGCCGAATAAGGAATTGGTTACCCAACGCAAGTCGCATGCTGAATTATTCAGTCTTTTGGGAATCGATCAAAAACGTTTTTATGAGGCTCGAATCAAAGATGAAGCTTTAGGATTGATCAGAACTTTTGAAAAAAAGGATGACCTAGGGACTTATTATATTTACCAGTTATTTGAACCTTTAACTCCCAATCATTTTTTCAAAGATGACTTGTTGAGTATCTTTTTGTACGAACAAGTTGGCGATAAAAAGTATCATTTATTGGCCGATAAATATGCTCAGTCAGATCTCATTTTGAAGAATTCTCAAGAGATCACGAAGGACTTTTTAGAAGTATTTCAGTTAAGCGACAATGACTTGATCAATACTCCGAGTGAAGTACAGTCGGCGCGTGACAATTTTCAAGTTACTTCTAAGGCCAATAAACCAGCAATTTCAGCCGAAAAGGTTCAACCGTTAGATTGGGAATTGATTGGTGATCGTATCGCTCAGTCGGCCAAGATCAGTAAAGACAATTTGCTAGAAAATCAAGAGTTGATCTTGAGTCTCCGGTCTTTTTATGGGCTGGACGAGATGCAGATCATTAGCGCAATCAATGCAACGACTGATATTGTGAATGAAAAGATCGATCCAGTACGTCTGAAAAAACATGTGCAAGATCTCTTTGAGAAAAATGCTAATATCAAAGTTAAAGCTCAGACTGAAGCTCAAGAATCGACCGCAGATAAAAGTGTCACTAAGTTCAATCAAGCTGATCAATTGATACTTCAACAAGCCAAGTCAATGGTTCCGGCAGACTTCTTAACGGCCCAAAAGCAAAAAAATGGCGGGTTCGTCGGTAGTGTTGAGTCAAGAGCTTTACGTAATATGTCGATGAAAGCATTCTTGTCGGCTCCAGTTTTGAATATCTTGGTTTACTATATTTTGCAAAATTCACCAGCTTTAAGTTTGCCCCTAATGGAAACGGTGGCTAATGATTGGAGTCAAAATGGCGTTAAGACACCTGAACAGGCATTGCAACGAATCAGCGACTTCCAAAATCGACCTCGAAATCCTAAGCGACGGTATAATAACAACAATAATCGCCGGGTGGAACAGGCAACTGACTGGAGCAAGGTTAAGCCAAAATTACCGAATAAGACAAGTAATGTTAATCGTGATGATCTCCAAGAACGTTTGAAAAAATTAAGAAATAAGGACAACTAAGTATGGAAAATTTAGGTAACAGATTGGCAGAATATATGAATTCAAAGAATTTGACGGAAGACTATCGTCGCTTGCTTAATGGTGCCTTAAAGGATCCTGACGTCCAAGAATTTTTGAAGCAAAATAGTGATCAGATCAATCCTGATGCGATTTCTACTAGTGCTGCTAGTATCTACGAATTTTATAATCACAAGAATCACAGCAGCGAATTGTCCAAAGGTTATTATCCTAAGCTGATCGTCAATAATCACAATATCGAAGTGGCTTATTATCCTAACGAAAAAACCGTCAATCAAAAGAAGCGCTCGCAGTATGAAACTGGGTTTGTTTTAATGGATATGCCTGCCGATATCCGCAATGCCAAATTGGACGATTACGATGGCGACGGCCGCCAAGAAGCACTGGCCAAAGCTTTGGACTTTATCGACCAATATTTGCACCAAAAGAATTTCGTGCCAGGGTTATACTTGGCGGGTGACTTTGGCGTTGGAAAGACTTATTTATTAGGGGCTATTGCTAATGAATTGTTCAAAGACGATGTTCATACGACCATGATGCATTTTCCCACTTTTGCGGTTGAAATGAAAAACTCAATCGGTTCCAATAGTGTTTTGGATAAAGTCAATCAGATTAAGGGCGCTGAAATCTTGATGCTCGACGATATCGGAGCTGATTCGATGTCTAGTTGGATTCGCGATGAAGTTTTGGGTGTGATCTTGCAATATCGGATGCAAGAGAATTTGCCAACCTTCTTTTCATCCAACTTTTCAATGCAGGAATTAGAAAAACATTTGGCCATTAATCAACGGGGAGAAGAAGAGCCCGTTAAGGCTAAGCGGATCATGGAGCGGGTCAGATACTTATCCAGAGAAGTCATTGTTGATGGAAGTAACAGAAGATTTTCTAAATGACTTGCAATCTAAAGAAATAAATGTTTCAATGAAACCAATGAAAGATAACACTTCGGTTCTATTCAGGGAGGGTACGATTACTGAAAGCTTACCCATTACTGAAGCTACCACTTTCACATAAAACTGTATATTTGACGGTTACTTTATAACCATTTGAGTGAAAACTGTTTATTTGTTTTACAGTTTTAATGTGGGTGGAACCGCGTAGAAATACGTCCCTGAAGTATGTACATATTTGAGAATATGGATATACTTCAGGGACGTATTTTTTTGTTATCAAATTTTAGGAGGAAATAGTCTATGTCAAAAATCAAATTAACATTCCCAGATGATTCAGTTAAGGAGTTTGACGAAGGCACAACTACCTTGGAAGTTGCTAAATCAATTAGCACATCACTCGGTAAAAAAGCTGTTGCTGGTAAACTTAACGATGCTCTAGTTGATCTTGAACGTCCAATTAAACAAGATGGTAAGATCGAAATTATCACAGGTGAAGATGAAAAGGATGCTCAAAAGGTTCTTAGAAATACTGCTGCTTTAATCTTTGCAGCTGCTGCTAAAAACTTCAAAGCTGACCTTCACTTTGGTGAAAAGCAAGCTAACGACGATGGTTTCTATGTTGATACTGACAGCAAGTCAGGTCAAATCAGCGTTGATGAACTGAAAGAAATCACTGCTTTGATGAACAAGATCATCAAAAACAACGACAAGATCGAAAGATCAATGATGGATAAGAAAGATCTTGAAGCAATGTTCAAGGATGATCCTTACAAGTCATCACTTGTTTCAGCTATCGACTCAGTTCAAATTCCCGTTTATACACTTGATGGTTTTGTTGATTTTGGTTTTGACGCAGTTCTTCCAAGTCTTAAAGACCTTAAACACTTCGAATTGCTTTCTGTTGCTGGTGCTTACTGGCAAGGTAAGTCAAGTAACCCAATGCTTCAAAGAATTTATGGTACAGCCTTCTACAAAGAAGACGGCCTAAAAGCTGACTTGAAGCGCCGTGCAGAAATCAAAGAACGTGATCACAGAACAATTGGCCGTGACCTTGACTTGTTCTTCGTTGATCCTGAAGTTGGTGCAGGTCTTCCATATTGGATGCCAAATGGTGCAACAATTCGTCGTGTGATCGAAAGATATATCATCGATAAGGAAGTTGCTTGGGGTTATCAACACGTTTACACACCAATCTTGATGAACTTGAATGCCTATAAGACTTCAGGTCACTGGGCACACTACCGTGAAGACATGTTCCCACCAATGGACATGGGTGACGGCGAAATGCTTGAACTGCGTCCAATGAATTGTCCTTCACATATTCAAATTTACAAACATCACAACCGTTCATACAGAGACCTACCTCTACGTATCGCTGAACTTGGTATGATGCACAGATATGAAAAATCAGGTGCATTAAGTGGACTACAACGTGTTCGTGAAATGACTCTAAACGATGGTCACACTTTCGTTGCACTTGACCAAATCCAAGAAGAATTCAAGCGTACTTTGCAATTGATGGTTGAAGTTTATAAAGACTTCGATATTACCGATTACTCATTCCGTCTCAGTTATCGTGACCCAGCTAATACTGAAAAGTATTTCGATGACGATGAAATGTGGAACGAATCACAATCAATGTTGAAAGCTGCGATGGATGATCTAGGTCTCAAGTACTACGAAGCCGAAGGTGAAGCTGCATTCTATGGTCCAAAGCTTGATGTTCAAACAAAGACTGCTCTTGGAAATGACGAAACATTGTCAACTATCCAATTAGACTTTATGCAACCAGAGAAGTTCCAATTAACATATGTTGGTGCCGATGGTCAAGATCACAGACCAGTTATGATTCACCGTGGTATCGTTTCAACAATGGAAAGATTTATCGCTTACCTAATTGAAATGTACAAGGGTGCTTTCCCAACATGGTTAGCTCCAACACAAGTACGTATCATTCCTGTTAACCAAGAATTGCATGCAGAATATGCTAATGACATTCTTGCTAGATTACGTGCTAAGAATATCCGTGCCGAAGTCGATGACCGTGATGAAAAGATGGGTTATAAGATCCGTGACTCACAAACAATGAAGATTCCATACACAGTCGTTGTCGGTGATGAAGAAGCTAAAGACGCCACAGTTTCTGTTAGAAAATATGGTGAAGATGATTCTGAATCAGAAAACGCTAAGATGTTCGTTGACAGTGTTGTTGCAGACATTGCTAACTACAGTCGTAAAGATGTTACAGATAAGTAAACAAAGAGTAAATTAACAAAGATTCCCAGTGAATTGATCATTAAAGGCTGTACGATAAATAGAGTTGATAGGCACTTTGCCATCAACTCTATTTTTGTATACCATTTATTAATATAGTTATTTTAGAACATCAAAAAAGACATCACTCTGTCCTTTAGATGTTCTACCCTCTACAGCTTCACAATGAAAGGAATTTGAATGATGCCTCTAAGCAATAAGTCTATACGAATTTAGAGTACTTCATTAAAAACATCATCAAAGATGCATGTTATTCTTTATACTTATTTTTCTTCCACTAATATTGGTAATATCCGAGATTGTTTTATCGATATCATAGATATCATCAAATGCCGATAGATAAATCCTTTGACCATTAGTAAGAATAATATCGAAAAAGTACTTGTCAGTAAATTCATTCAGTGCTGATCCAACAACATAATAACTCGCAGCTATAGCACCATCAGGGCCTATTCCTTTTGGATCAGAAAGACCTTTATTGACTTCAAGAGAAATTGAACTTATATCATTAATATTAATTGAAATAGTTTTAATGAAATCAGGGAAAAATATGGCCAGTATTCTTTTTTTTAGACTATTGTAATCGCAATATTGAATACCATTCTTGGAAATCTCCCAGTAGTCAAAATACTTTTGGATATTCAAAGAGATAATACTGGAAGTAATTATAATACTTAATAGCCCAAAGATAAATCCTATCAAAAGATCTCTTGAAATCAAATAACAAACCATGCCAATACATACTCCAATAACTAGTGATATTAACAACGGAATGTAGTTAATTTTTCTACCAAATTTTCTAGTCATTATTACCATCATCCTTTAATTTCATATTAATATAATTCATAAACTGAGAAGCACTTGAATCAAAATAGTTTGGGTAGTTATATTTATTTAGGTATTTATCAAATTTGCATGCGGACATGTATTTCTCATTCATAAACAGCAAATTTTCTATTAATGCATCAATATGCAAACCTTTATCATTTATCAAACTAAATTGGGTTGTAGTGTTTTCCGTTTTCTTTCGATTCTGTAGAATTTCTACTAAAGTATTCCTTACTTGAATCTTTATTTTTTGAATTTTTATTAAATACGTGAAATAAATATCATCCATACATTCTGGATATTCGTCATGCAACATCGTAATATATCGATCAGCGGATTTGAATTGTCCTATTTTAATAAAAAGCTTTATAACATTTTCAATCAATCCCAGTTGATATTCACCATTATTCTTAGATATTCCATTTAAGCAAATTTTTATCAAAAATGAAGGTGATAATACGTCCATTCCATCTCTGCACATAATGATTTGATCCATCATTATTTTTCAATAAGGCAATACATGGAAATCCTAAAACTGATAAATTGCTTTTTTGGCTAAAACTATTAACTTTAAACAAAGTGGTATTAATATTAAAACCTTTTAGAATTTCACACATTCGTTTAACGTTAATTCCAACAAAACCATCATAATATAAACTATTAAACTTTGAAGTATTTACTTTAAATCCTTGTGATTTTAACAATGTACATATTGCAGCACATCCACAATCCTTTTTCCTTGTTGTAGAACATGAGAATATGTAAGTTGCATTAAAGTCCCCCCCTTCACTTTGTTTATACTTTCACATTAAATCTATTCCTGTTAGTCTATTATGTCAAATATATCAATGATGTATATTTTCTTATAAAATCACTTGACGAAAAAGGTCGCTTCACTGGGATTTTTTTGAATCAAATTATTCTTATAAAAAGTATCAAAAATCAAAATAAAACTAAACTAAGAAAAGCACCTGTGAAAAGATATAAAGATTTTTAGTTTGAGAAGATTGATATATCAGCTTTGTTCACACTTGATGAACAGATGTTTAAATATCATATAACAATATTTGAGATCTGATTATTTTTGAAAAATGATAATTGTGAAATTAAAAAAACTTTTTCAATGAAGTCGCTTGCCAGGTCTGGTTCTACAAATTATTGAAGATTGTGAAAGGCTTAAGTCGCTTGTCAAGCATATATGTAAGCGTTACCATTTAGCTGTAATCAGATAGTTATAGTCTTCACAAAGGAGTGCTTAAAAATGCAAATTGCTGTAATTAAGGAACAAAAAGAAGGAGAAGGACGTGTCGCAGCAACTCCAGAGAATGTCCGTAAGATGGTAGATGCTGGTAATGAAGTCCTCGTTGAAAAAGACGCTGGAGTCGGTGCTGGCTTTACAAATGAAGAGTATGTTGCTGCTGGCGGTAAATTGGTTAGTCATCAAGATGGCTGGAAGGCTGAATTGATCATTAAAGTCAAAGAGCCAGATGCTGAAGAGTATCAATATTTTAAACCAGGACAAATCATTTGGGGCTTTCAGCACTTAGCTTCTTCGAAACCAACTGTTGAAGCGATGATGAAGGCCAAAACAACGGCCATTGGTGGCGAGACGATTGTTAAAGACGGCAAATTGGAATTACTAGCACCAATGAGTGCGATTGCGGGCCGTCGTTCCGTTATCATGGGAGCTTACTATTTGGAAGCTCAACATCAAGGAGAAGGAATCTTACTACCGGGAATTCTGGGTATCGATGCTGGCCGAGTAGTTATTTTTGGTGGTGGTAATGCTGCCGTCAATGCTGCTGAACTGGCTTTAGGAATGGGAGCTTCAGTAGTTATTATTGAATTAAAAGATAACCGTCTCAAATTCTTGGAAGATAAATTTGCCGGTCAAAAGTTCAGAGCTGTGAAGTCAAATGAAGAAAACTTGGCTCGTGAGATTAAAGATGCCGATATCTTTATTTCTACGATTTTGATTCCAGGATCGAGACCACCTAAGTTGGTCAAGGAATATATGGTTAAGTCGATGAGACCAGGTAGTGTGATCGTTGATGTCGCAATCGATCAAGGCGGAACCGTGGAAACAATCGATCATCCAACTACGATTGATGATCCAATCTTTGTAAAAGACGGAATTATTCACTATGCAGTTCCAAATCAACCTGGTGCAGTTCCTCGGACAGCAACGATGGCTTTAGCAAAGGGCAATATCAGTTATCTTTTGGAAATTGCGGCAAAAGGCATTGATGAAGCGATTAGAACTGACGACGCATTGGCCTCTGGAGTCAATCTTTATCAAGGACAGATAACCAATCAAGGTCTTGCTGATTCATTGGAATTGCCATTTACAGATTTAAAAGTTAAGTAGATCTCTTAAGATTTACTAAGGCGGGGAGGTATTAATAATGATTAAAAGTAGTATCGATAGCATTGTCAATATCCAAGATATCGAAGAGGCTAAAAGTATCGTCGGTAAATATGCTCGGAAAACGCCACTAGTACAATCAATGTTTTTGAGTAGAAATGTCGTTGGCGGGGATGTTTTTCTGAAATTAGAAAATATGCAACTGACAGGTTCATTCAAATTTAGAGGTGCTAACAACAAAATTAATCACTTAACTCCAGAAGAACGTCAACGTGGCGTTATCACCGCTTCAGCAGGTAATCACGCCCAAGGAGTAGCCTTGACAGGACATCTATTGGGAATCGACACCACTGTAGTTATGCCCAATGAAGCACCTCAAGCTAAACGTGATGCTACTCGTGGATATGGCGCAGAAGTTGATATTCATGGGGCAACTTTTGACGACGCTCACGAATGGATGAAGCTGCGGGCTCAAAAGGAAGGCAAGACAATTGTCGATCCTTTCAACGATAAATATGTTATCGCTGGTCAAGGAACGATTGGTTTGGAGATTCTGGATGATATTTGGGATGTGGATACCGTGATCGTACCTGTTGGTGGCGGCGGACTGATTTCGGGAATCGCCATCGCTTTGAAATCATTTAATCCTAATATTCATATCGTTGGAGTTCAATCAGAGAACGTTCACGGAATGTATGCTTCTGTTGAAGCCGGTCACATTACCAAACATCACGATGACTTTACTTTAGCTGATGGTACGGATGTTGCAGTTCCTGGAGATATTACTTTCCCAATCGTTAGTCAGTTAGTCGATGAGATCGTCTTGGTCAATGAATCGGAGATTGCTCAAGCCATGAAAGACTTGTTGCAAAGAACCAAAGTGGTAGCCGAAGGGGCAGGAGCATTGCCAGTAGCAGCTTTGGAATCGCGCAAGATCGACCAACGTTGGTTGAAGAACAAAAAGATTGTCGCAATGGTATCTGGAGGCAACGTTGACTTGAGTCGAGTTTCTAACATCATTGATCATTTCTTCAAACCAGTTAAGGCAGATGGGGGTATCGGCTGATCAAGAAGATTTTTGACCAAAAAGCTTGGAAGCGTCTATAATAGGGATGATTGAATGTGTACTCAAAGAAGGCATGATAATCATGGATGCAAAAAGCAATAACTTGATTCAAAGTCTGGGCTTAGCTTATAAGAACCAGGCAATCAAGCAGAATTTGGAGCTAAAAGAATTGATTGGTGATTGTGCAAGATCCTTGATGGGCAACAACGATGATAAAGTTTATTTTGAAGTCGTGGCAAAATTGTCGCATGGTTTGGTCAAATGTTACCAAACACAGCATCAAAAAGTTCCCCAGGAGATCGAAGCTATTTATCAACAAATAAAAAAAGACGTTCCACTCAAGAGTGTTGAGGGGAAGCGTCTGCAAAGACAATTTATCGCCGATCATCTTTCAGCTATTTTATAAATATCTTCTATCATATGAAGGGATCTCTTAAATTGAGATCTCTTTTTTCGTGCTTAACGAATTTAATTTGGGCACTGATGATATTTTGGGCGTTATGGTCAGAATAACGCTCAATTTTTGTATCGATTTCTCGCAGGTTATCCTTTAAAACTTGTTGTTGAGCTTCAACATTTTGCTTATGTTGTTTTAACATTTTCCTGCGCTGATCAATGGAACTAGTACCTTGCATACAAAGTTGAATATATTGTTTGATATCTTTTATGGGCATGCCGGTGTTTTTTAGACAACAGATGGTTTTAATAAAGCCAAAGTCAGATTCCGAAAAAACCCGATAACCAGCATTATTTTTGGATACAAAGGGTAAAAGGCCTTGCTTATCATAATAACGAATCGTAGAGGTCGCTAAACCAAAGTATTGAGCGACTTCTTTAATTGAATATGTTTTTTCCATAAAATAATTTCCTTTTCCTATTGCTTTAAACCATGGTTTAAGGTTTATGATCACGATAAATGATATTTAAGAATAATTCAAGAGGTATAGTTATGAAGAAGGTATTAGTAACTGGTGGAACTGGTTTTTTAGGATTACAAATCATTATGCAACTATTGAATCAAGGATATGACGTTAAAACCACAATTCGTAAGGATTCAGGACGTCAAAGAATCATTGAAGTTTTGGAAAATAATGGAGTTAAAAATATTAATAATTTATCATTTGTCAAAGCTGACTTATCAAGTGATGAGAATTGGAATGAAGCCATGCGGGACCGTGAAGGAGTCTTCAGCGTTGCCTCACCAGTTTTCTTTGGCAAAATTGAAAATGAGTCTCAAGCTATCAGTCCAGCCTTAAATGGAATTATCCGGGTGCTTAAAGCGGCCAATGATAATGATGTAAAGCGGGTTGTAATGACGGCCAATTTTGGTGGGGTCGGTTTCAGCAAATTTAGTGGAGTGACAACTGAAAAAGATTGGACTGATGAAAATCAAGCTGGGTTATCGATTTATGAGAAATCGAAACTTTTAGCTGAAAAAGCGGCTTGGAATTATGTGTTGGATCCTAAAGTTAAACTGGAATTAGTGACTGTTAATCCCGTAGCCATTTTTGGACCATCACTCGATTCCCACGTATCAGGTAGTTTTAATCTTTTGAAAAATTTGTTAAGCGGCAAGAACACTTGGTTACCGGATTTACCGTTAAATGTGGTTGATGTCCGCGATGTTGCCAGTATGCAAATTAAAGCTATGGAAACGCCCGCTGCCACTGGCCAAAGGTTTATCGCATCAGCAGATGGACAGATCTCTATGCAAGAAATGGGCGATTTAATTCGTCAAACTAGACCACAATTATCAGACAAGGTTTCGTCTAGACGGTTACCAAATTGGATCATCAATTTAGCGGCACCTTTTAATAAGACGGCCAGAGAAGGTCAATTAATGTTAAGGGTAAATCGAAACGTATCTAATCAAAAAGCCAAAGACATTTTAAATTGGCAACCACAATCAAGTAATTCTCAGGCTGTCTTAAGTGCAGTTGACAGCTTAATCAAATATTCTGAAGTCTAAATTCTTGGCAATTGACTAAAATGGTGCTAAATTATACCTACTGATTGTTTTGACAGTTATTAAATTAAAGTTATCAAGAGGTATTGACAGTCTAGTACTTTCTTGATATAGTTAATAACTGTTGAGATTAAGCAGAAGCGCCCGCTTCTCACCTATGCAATTGCCTCTAGGTTAATACGATTACGTAGATAATTATAGTGGGCAGGCTTGTGCAGCCCACTTTTTTTGTGGGTTAAATTACTCCGGAGGTGACTACTCATAGCAAGAGATTTGTTAATAAATGATCAAATACGTGCTAAAGAAGTGCGATTAATTTCTGAAAATGGTGATCAAGTTGGTGTTAAGCCAAAAGCTGAAGCACAACGTTTAGCTGAAGCAGCTAATATGGACTTAGTTCTAATGTCACCGGGTGCTAAACCACCTGTTGCCAGAATCATGGACTATGGTAAATATAAGTTTGATCTTCAAAAGAAAGATCGTGAAGCTCGTAAAAAACAAAAAACAGTTAGCCTTAAGGAAGTACGATTGAGTCCTACTATTGAAGAAAACGACTTTAATACTAAGCTTAATAATGCTCGCAAGTTCTTGGCTAAAGGTGATAAGGTCAAAGTTTCTCTTCGCTTTAAGGGTAGAGCTATCACTCATAAAGAGATAGGTAAGGAAGTCCTAGACCGTGTTGCTGAACAGACTAAGGATGTTGCTACGGTAACTACTAAGCCTAAAATGGACGGTCGTAGTATGTTCTTAATGCTTGATCCAATTAATGCAAAAGATAACAAAAAGAAGAAATAGTGGAGGGATTTTCAATGCCTAAACAAAAGACACACCGCGCATCAGCAAAGAGATTTAAGAAGACTGCTAATGGTGGTTGGAAGAGAATGCACGCTTATACAAGTCACCGTTTCCACGGTAAGACAAAGAAACAACGTCGCCAATTGGCTAAGCCAGGTATGGTCAGCTCAAGTGATATGAAACGTATCAAACAAATGTTAGCTACATACTAATTCAATTATTTTTTTTAATCAAAAGGAGGAGTCATTATGCCACGTGTAAAAGGTGGAACAGTAACTCGCAAACGTCGTAAGAAAGTTTTAAAATTAGCTAAGGGATATCGTGGTTCAAAACATATCACTTTTAAAGCAGCACATACACAAATCATGGTTTCATACCGTTATGCATTCCGTGATCGTCGCCAAGTTAAGCGCGATTTCCGTAAGATCTGGATTGCTAGAATTAATGCAGCTGCAAGAATGAACGAAATCAGCTACAGCAAATTGATGCATGGCTTGAAGTTAGCTAACGTTGACATCAACCGTAAGATGTTGGCTCAAATCGCTATTGAAGATCCAAAGGCATTCACAAGTTTAGTAGATACAGCTAAGAAAGCTTTAGCTTAATTTTTTAAAACGTAATTTGGATAACCCCAAATTACGTTTTTTTACTAATTAGCAGAGATGAGGATTAAATTGATGTTTAAACCGTATATTATGCTTGATAAGATCACAGATATCGAAGTTAAAGACTTAAAAGAACTCGGTATTACAACTATCATGACAGATTTGGACAATACACTTTTGCCCTGGAACAGTAATGAATATGATTTATCACTCCGTAAATGGCTTAATCAAATGGCCCTAAATGAAATTGAAGTTATGATCGTTTCTAACAACAGTTATGAACGTGTGGAAAAAGCAGTTCACGAGTTACCCGTCAGCATCGTGGCCCGGGCTGTTAAACCATTGCCATTCGTGATCATGGAACATCTTAGAGAAGAAAGAATCGACCCCAAAACAGTTTTGTTTGTGGGCGACCAAGTAATGACTGACGTCTTAGCTGGTAACATGGCTGGGTTAAAGACTGTTTTAGTCAGACCATTGGTGAAGACTGATGCCAAAAAGACCCGTATCAATAGATTTTTTGAACGTCCGATTCTAAAAACAATGCAAAAGCATGATAAGAACTTATATTGGAAGGATTCATTAAATGACAGAAAATAATGAAACATTGTACTGCATGGGCTGTGGTGCACAAATTCAAACCACAGACCAAGACAAACCTGGTTATGTTCAAGCTTCGACTTTGAAAAAATATCTTGAAGACGACGGGGATGAAACTAAAGAATTATTCTGTAAACGTTGCTTCAGATTGCGTAATTACAATGAAATCACTGATGTAGATGTTTCTGACGATGATTTCTTGAAATTGCTAGATTCAATCAGCGATGAGGATGCTTTGGTCGTAAATGTGGTGGATATCTTTGACTATGAAGGCAGTGTTATCCCAGGTCTTCAACGCTTTGTCGGCGATAAGAAGATCTTAGTAGTCGGTAACAAAGTTGACCTTTTGCCAAATTCCGTTAACCAAAATCGACTTTTGAACTGGTTACAACAAAAGAGTAAAGAGAATGGAATCAAGTCAGTTGATCAGATCATGGTCTCAGCCGTTAAAGGTACTAATGTTGATAAGTTGATGGACTTGATTGAAAAATACCGTGATGGAAAAGATGTTTATGTCGTCGGAACAACGAATACTGGTAAATCGACTTTAATCAACCGGATCATCAGTGCCAGAACAGAAGTAAAAGATTTGATCACTACTTCAAGATTCCCTGGAACAACTTTAGATCAGATTGATATTCCTTTGGATGATGGTCATTATTTGATTGATACACCTGGTATCATTCATCGTTATCAATTAGCCCATTTTCTCAATGCTAATGATTTGAAGACAGTCACGCCAAAGAAACCATTGCGCCCAGCAACATTTCAATTACGTGATGGACAGACGATCTTTGTGGCTGGTTTAGCTCGCTTTGATTTTCTCAATGAGAGAACCAATGCAACATTTTATGTCACTCAAGGCTTACCACTCCACAGAACTAAGACGATCAACGCCGATGATTTCTATCAAAAACATCTGGGCGATATTTTAACACCTCCAACTGATGTAAAAGAGTTCCCAGAATTCAAGAGCCAGATTTTCTCAGCCCATGAAAAATCAGACATTGTTATTTATGGATTAGGTTGGTTAACTGTGCCCGCAGGGACGAAAGTTAAAGCTTATGTTCCGGATGGAGTTAGAGTCTCGATCCGCAACGCAATTATTTAAGGAGAAATTAATGATTATTAAAGGAAAAAAGAACCGTTACTTGAGAAGTCAGGCAGCAACAATGAAGCCAGTCTTACAAGTCGGTCGTGAAGGCATTACTGAAAACCTCTTGAATCAATTTGAACTTTTGATTGAAAAAGATGAATTGATCAAGGTTTCCCTATTACAAAATACGATGGTGGAACCACAAGATATGATTGATGCTGTCAACGAATTTGATAGCAATATTGTGCCAATTCAAACGATTGGTTCAAAGATGATTTTTTACAAGAAAGCTTCAAAGATCAAGAACCGTAAATATTCTCTTGAATTAGAAAAAATGTAATTTTAAGTGATGAAGATATGAATACTCAAAAACAATTATTAACTAAAGCAAAATTGGATTTTCATAGCAATCTACCCAAGCGGCATATCGGTATTCTTGGTGGTACATTTAACCCGGTTCACTTAGGTCACTTAGTGATTGCTGAACAAGTTTACGAGCAGCTTTGCCTGGATAAGGTGTTATTTTTACCAGATAAGATTCCGCCTCATCGGGGTGTCAAAAAGACTATTCCAGATATTGATGTTGATGATCGAATCGAAATGATCAAATTAGCCATTCGCGATAATTTGCATTTTGACCTAGATTTGACTGATATTCGTCGTGGTGGCGTCAGTTATACATATGACACGATCAAGTTGCTTAAGGAATTGAATCCCAACACTGAGTATTATTTCATCATTGGTGGTGACATGGTTGAGAATTTACCGAAGTGGTCACATATCGATGAATTAGTACAGATGGTCCATTTTGTTGGAGTTTGTCGAAAAGGTTTTGAGAAAAAGTCAAACTATCCTATACTTTGGGTGAATACACCTGAGCTAGAGATTAGTTCCAGTATGATTCGCCAGCGCGTCCAAGCAGGTCAATCGATCAAATATCTAGTACCTGATGACGTAGCTTGGTACATTCAAGACAGGAGGCTTTATCGTGACTGAATTTAAATATGAAGACATTAAACCTGGTTTAGATCGAGATAAGTTAGTTGATTTCATGAAGGAATCTTTAAGTGATTTTCGATTTACACATTGTTTACGAGTAGAAAAGGTGGCACGTGGTCTGGCGGCTGAATATAACGGAGATGTTGAAAGAGCTGGCTTGGCTGGCTTATTGCATGACTTCGCTAAGGAACGTGATGACCAAGAGTTCCTCGATACGATCAAGAGCCATCATTTGGACCCTGATCTGGCTAACTATAACAATGCGATTTGGCATGGTATCGTTGGCGCTGAAATTGTCAAAGATGAATTAGGAATCTATGATGAAGTAGTTTTAAACGCTATCAGACGTCATACAGTGGGAGCTGTTAATATGACTCAAGAGGACAAATGTGTCTTTGTAGCTGACTATATCGAACCGCAAAGAGACTTTTCCGGAATTGCTCAAGCTAGAGCTTGTGCTGAAAAGTCGCTTGATACCGCAGTCGCTTATGAATTAAAACATACGATTCAACATTTAGTTGATGCTAATAAAACAATCTATCCAGCAACTTTTTCAAGTTACAATTACTGGATCAATAAAGGAGATTTATAATTTGGATTCAAAGAAAATAATGGAAATTGCTGTCAAAGCAGCTGACGAAAAGCATGCTAATGACATTAAAGTTTTAAATATCAGTGAAGTAAGTATTATGGCGGACTATTTTGTGATCATGGATGCTTCTTCACAACGTCAAGTCGACGCGATCGTGCAATCAGTTTTGGATAAGGCTGGCGAAAATAACGTTGAAATTGGCCATGTTGAGGGTAACCGTAATTCAGAATGGGTTTTAATCGACCTTCATGATGTGATTATTCACGTTTTTACTTCAGAACAACGTGATTTCTACAATCTTGAAAAACTCTGGTCAGATGCTCCAGAAGTTGATATTTCAAATTTGGTAACTGAATAATGATTTATAATACTTTTGCCAAAGTTTACAGCGAGTTGATGGATGATTCACTCTATGCCAAGTGGGCTTTGTACGTTAAGAACCAAGCTGCTAGCAAGCAAGAAAAGCTGTTAGACGTTGCATGTGGAACAGGTGATTTGACGATTCTTTTGGCTGACCAATTTCAAGTTACTGGAACTGACCTTTCAGAAGAAATGCTCAAATTAGCTGAAGAAAAAGCACAAGCAGCTAACAAGCAGATTCCTTTTGAACAGAGCAATATGTTAGACTTGTATGATTTTGATAAGTTTGACTTGATCACTTGTTTTGATGATTCGATCTGCTATTTGCAAGATGAAGATGAATTGGCAATTGCCTTTAATCAAGCCTTTGAACACTTGAACCAAGGTGGTAAGTATTTATTCGATGCCCATTCGCTCTATCAAATGGACCAAGTCTTTCCTGGTTATATGTTCAACCATCGAACCGAAGATTCGGCTTTTATGTGGAACAGTTATGAGGGTGAATATCCCCACAGTATTGAACATGAATTGACTTTCTTCAATTGGAACGAGAAGATCAAGGGCTATTCAGTTAATACTGAACTTCATAAAGAGCGGACTTATCCGATTGAGACTTTTACTAATATTTTGACCGATATTGGTTTTAAGAACGTCTCTGTTACTGCTGATTTTGGTGAATCAAGTGTGCAACCAGATTCAACCCGTTGGTTTTTTGCCGCAGAGAAATAGAAGGACACAAGTGATGAAAGTTTACGGTGTAGTAGCTGAATTTAATCCGTTTCACAATGGTCATAAATTGTTCATTGATGCGGTCAAACAAAAATATCACCCTGATGTATTAATTGCCGTGATGTCGGGCAATTTTGTTCAACGGGGTGATTTTGCCATTTTAGATAAGTGGCAACGTGCCAAACTGGCGATCGAACTAGGAGTCGATTTAGTGCTCGAATTGCCCATGGGTTACGCAGTGGAACCGGCCGATTTATTTGCCCAAGGAGCAGTAAAAATTTTGCATTTAGCTGGTATTACTAACTTAGTCTTTGGAACCGAACAGAGTGTAGATTTTGACTTATTGGCGGAAAAGATGCAAGCAAGCTCCGGTGATTTCAAGCAAGATTATTCGCAGAACTTTGCTACGAACTTGACGGCTTATTACCAGTCTCTAGGAATTGATGTTCAAAAATTGCCCAATCAGTTGCTTGGTCTCAATTACGTTCAAACTATTAAAGCCAATAATTGGCCAATTGCAGTGGAGACAGTTTTGCGACAAAAAAGCGACTTTAGCGCCACCAAGGTCCGCCATAATTTGGCAGTCGGAAAAAACGTCGCATCCCTTGTCCCAGAATTGACCAGGCAAACTCTTTGTCAACAACCATTACCAACTTGGGATGACTTTTTCCCATATTTGCGCTATCAAATCATCAACTCATCAATTGAAGAATTGCACGATATCTACCAAATGGTGGAAGGATTAGAATTTAAGCTAAAAAAAGAAATTGTTAACAGTGGAAATTTCACTCAATTTCTTGAACATGTGAAGTCAAAACGCTATACTATGGCACGACTTAGACGTTTGCTGATATATGTATTGCTAAACGTTAAAAGCCAAGAGATTAATAATTTGTATAATGATTCTTATTTGAGAGTATTAGGATTTAATAAAACTGGACAAAAATATTTGAATAGTCTCAAAAAATCCGCTACGCCTTTAATAACTCGAATAGGAAAAAATGAAAGCAAACAACTTGCCTTAGAGATTAGAGCTGATCAAATTTATCAGCTAGTTACTGGGCAAGAAGAAAATTTTGGAAGAATACCTTATATGAAAGGGGTAAATTAATGCTAAATTGGGATGTTCAAGATGTTCGTCGCTACAAAGACAAACCTTTTGAATTTGAAGAAAAACTCGATTTAACTGCTGAATTAAAAAAACGTTCAGACGACGTTTTAGACGCCACACCTGTTGAAGTCAAGGGACAACTGTTCAATGACAATGGATTAGTGATCTCAGACGTCAAAGTTAAAACAACCTTGAAAGTTCCATCAACGCGCAGCCTTTTGCCTGTAGAATTGCCAATCGATATCCGGATCAACGAGGCTTATAATATTGATGGCGTTGACACTGAGGAACTAGAGGACGACAACGTTATTATTCCCATCGACGATGATAATCCAACAATCAACATTTATGAATCGATCATCGACAATATCTTATTGAATATTCCTCAAAAAGTTTTGACTGAAAAGGAGACCAAAGATAATATCATGCCTTCGGGCAAGAATTGGGAAGTCATCTCAGAAGATGATTTTAACAAGCAAAAAGAGGAAGAACACGTGAATCCTGAATTTGCTAAATTAAAAGATTTATTTAAAAATAATGACGAAGAGGAGTAGCTTTTATATACTCCTTTTTTATTTTTTTGGTAGTATTAGTATGTGAACAAAAATCGGAGGTAATTATTAATGGCAAAACCACAAATTGGTGTTATCGGTATGGCAGTTATGGGCAAGAATCTTGCTCTAAATATTGAAAGCCGTGGATATGAAGTTGCTATCTATAACCGTACAGGTTCAAAGACCAAAGCAGTCGTAGAAGAGCATCCAGATAAGAAATTAGTACCAAGTTATACAATTGAGGATTTTGTAGACTCACTAGAAAAACCTCGTCGAATCATGATGATGGTCAAGGCTGGTGCTGGTACTGATGCAGTCATCGAACAATTATTGCCTTTACTTGATAAAGGTGATGTTTTGATCGATGGTGGTAATACATTTTTCGAAGATACTATGGAACGTAATGCCCGCTTAGATAAGTCAGGAATCAACTTTATCGGTATGGGTGTTTCCGGTGGTGAACTTGGTGCTTTGGAGGGTCCTTCATTGATGCCAGGTGGTCAAAAGGAAGCTTATGACCTAGTTGCTCCTATTTTGGAACAAATTTCAGCTAAAGCTGATGAAGACGGTGCACCTTGTGTTACTTATATCGGACCAAATGGTGCCGGTCACTATGTCAAAATGGTCCACAATGGTATCGAATATGGCGATATGGAATTGATCGCTGAAAGTTACAACTTGTTGAAACACTTGTATAACAACGACGTTAACAAGATTGCTGACATCTTTAATGACTGGAATAAAGGTGAATTATCAAGTTACTTGATCGATATCACAGCTAAGATTTTGACACGTAAAGATGATGAAGGTTCAGACGACTACATCGTCAATAAGATCCTTGATAAAGCCGGTAACAAGGGTACTGGTAAGTGGAGCTCACAAAGTGCCTTGGAATTAGGCGTTCCCCAATCATTGATCACTGAATCAGTTTATTCACGTTATGTTTCGGCTTATAAGGACGAACGTGTAAAAGCAAGCAAGGTTTTGCCAGCTCCAACTAAGACACCAGAAATCAAGAATGCTGATGAATTAGTTGCTAAGATTCGTAAAGCATTGTACTTCAGTAAACTCATCAGTTATGCTCAAGGTTTTGCTCAAATGAAGGCCGCTTCAGACAAGTACGACTGGGATCTTAACTACGGTAAGATTGCCCAAATCTGGCGTGCTGGTTGTATCATCAGAGCTCAATTCTTACAAAAGATCACTGACGCTTACGATGTTGATCCTAAGCTTGATAACTTGCTCTTAAATGATTACTTCAAGCAAATCGTTGAAGAATATCAAGCTGATGTTCGTGACGTGGTTAGTTATGCTGTTCAAGCTGGTATTCCAGTTTCTGGATTCATGGCAGCTATTTCATATTACGATCAATATCGTTCCGAAGTATTGCCAGCCAACTTGATTCAAGCCCAAAGAGATTACTTTGGTGCTCACACATACGAAAGAAACGATAAACCAGGTATTTTCCACTATACATGGTATGAAGAACAATAAACACGTGATTGTTTTATCAAAGCTCTCATTTCACGGTCGTGATGTGAGGGCTTTTATTGTGGAAAAAATTTTGTTTCAAAAAAAAATAAATTAAAGCTTGTCTTCTTTTAATTTTTGCTATATGTTAAAATCATTAATGCATTGCCAACAACGTGACATACACAAATTAATGATTAAGCTATAATTAAAGATAATTTAATAATCTACAAATAGGAGATACGTATGGCTAAAATACTTGTTATTGAAGACGAAGAGAACATGGCAAAATTTGTTCAGCTTGAACTTCAACATGAGAACTACGAAGTAACAGTTGAACGTGATGGTAGAACCGGCCTCGATGATGCATTATCAGAAGATTGGGATTTGATCTTGCTTGATTTGATGTTGCCAGAGTTAAACGGTATCGAAGTTTGCCGTCGCATTCGTCAAGAAAAAAATACGCCGATCATCATGATGACAGCGCGTGATTCAATTATTGATCGGGTATCAGGACTTGATCACGGGGCAGATGATTACATTGTTAAGCCATTTGCAATCGAAGAATTATTGGCTCGTATCCGGGCTTTGCTCAGACGAATTGATTTAGATATTGATGTTACTAGAAATAACGACCAAGTTTTGAAGTATAAGAACTTAGTGATCGACAAGACAACTCAAACTTTGAAGCGCAATGGCGAAGTGATCGACTTGACTCGCCGTGAGTACGATTTATTGAGTGCCTTGATGGAAAATGTTGGGACTGTTCTAAGCCGTGATGACTTACTAGAGCGTGTTTGGGGAACTGGTTCTTCAACTGAGACTAACGTCGTGGACGTTTATATTAAATATTTGCGTAATAAAATCGATCGTGCTGGCGCACCAAGTTATATCTCAACTGTGCGTGGTAAAGGGTACGTGATGCGTCGATGAGAATCTCAATTAGATTTAAATGGACTGCCTTAATTTCTTTCGTGATTTTGTTGGCCTATATTGTGGTCGGCATTTTAGCAATGAGAACAGTTCAAAGTGTGGCTTCTGTCAGTGAAATTCATTCCTTCACCACTAAATTAATCCTCGGCGGTGTGGGTGTCTTTATCTTGGGTGTTTTGGTCAGCTTTTATGCTGTCACTTTAGTCTTGAATGATTTGAAGAGAATCAATCACACAATCGATGATTTGAATAAAAAGCCCGATTCTGACTCCAGAATCAAGATCCGTAAACGTAACGATGAAATTTATGATTTAACGATCAATATCAACAAAATGCTGGACCGAATGCAGGCTTACACTAACCAGCAAAAAGAGTTCGTCGAAGATGTTTCTCATGAGTTGCGGACTCCGGTGGCTGTTTTGGAAGGTCATTTGAGCATGTTGCAACGTTGGGGGAAAGATGATCCTGAGGTTTTGAATGATTCAATCAATTCTTCGTTGCAAGAGTTAAAACGTATGCAGTCGTTGATTCAAGAAATGCTTGATTTGACTCGAGTAGAACAGATCGACAGTGCTTATTTGGAGCAGACAACTGAGGTCAAACCACTGTTTACTCAAGTGGCTAACGATTTCAAAATGTTGCATCCAGACTTCGTGATCAACTTTGATGATGACATCAGAGCTGGCAGTGAAGTTAAAATCTATCGCAATCACTTAGAGCAAGTTTTGGTCATTTTATTAGATAATGCCTTCAAATATTCAGCTGATCGGAAAGAAATTAATTTCTCCGCTTCAACTAATTCAGCATTGTTAGAAGTAGTTGTCCAGGATTATGGCCTAGGAATAGCTAAAAACGACCTGAAACGTATTTTCAATCGATTTTATAGAGTTGACAAGGCTCGGTCTCGAAAGCGTGGAGGGAACGGTTTAGGCCTTTCTATTGCTAAAAGATTGATCGAGATCTACCACGGCAGTTTGGAAGTCGAGAGTGTCGTTGGTTCAGGGACTGTTTTCAAGATCGAATTGCCATTGGTGCCACCTGTTAGTGAAGATGATGCTGATGAAAAAAATAACAATAACAAAGAAAAGAAGTAGCCTCTTAGCCAGGCTGCTTCTTTTTTGGTATTCTGTAGAAAATACGTCTTTTTAAATTTTTTTAGGGGGAAGTCATGCATATCAAGAAATTAGCAATTTTAGTCTTCGCTGCTCTATTTTTCTTAACCGGCTGTAACAAAGTAACGAAAGACAAAAACGACCAAGCGGAGTCAAAGAGCCCTATTAGTGTTGATTATGCCAATTTAAGCGATTCAGAAAAGTCAGAAATGACTTTTGAATTTTTCAGGAGTAGTGATTCACATCGAGTTGATCTGAAAGTAATCAATCGGACTAGTAAAAAGGTCAATTTTTCCGGAAATAAATTTGAATTGATCTCACCACAAAGAACCACTATTGATTCCAATCATGACAATATCAGTCTCGACTCCAACAGTACGAAAACTTTCAAGGATCTGTTCAGTGGAGTCGATCCAACTGCCTTTGAACGCATTGGCTTGTATTGTTATAAAAATACCGCTAATAAGTTGGCTTATAGTTTAAGTAATTTATCGGTCGCTAAATCAACTAATCTAAAGGATACTGATGTGCAAGCGAGTTTTAAAAACTTCGGCAAAAAAGTAAATAATCGTCCCACTAAGAAAAAGACTAATTTGAAGCCAGTAACTAACGTTCAACAGGCGATTGCTTTAGTTAAAAAGCAAAATGGTCCCGCTCCAAAAGGGATGTTGTATGATTATATGCGAGATGCCACTTCGAGTACCGATAATACGGTGAGAACTGGCGACGATCAAGTGGTCTATTGGGTGCGCCTGTTTGAAAGTGACGGGCATGTGACGATAGCCAAAAAAGATTGGACGGTCTTTCATGATGGACGGGTCTTACCAGTTAAACCAAGTTCGATTGGTAACCCTCAGGACCCTAAACAGTCGGACACGGTGCCAGCCAAAGAACCTTCCCAAACTGATGATTCATCGACAAGAACGAATTCAAATCTAAATTAAAAAGGCGGTAATCTTTGAACAATTAATTGTGTTCAAGATTACCGCCCTTTTATTAAACTAAGTGAAAAATTCTATTTATCATCAGGTGTACGGTTACGTTTTTGTTTACCTTTGTTCAATTCACGAATATTCTTGTGTATTTCATTAGCTTTTTTACGGTCAGCAGTTGGAGTAGCACTGGCAGTTGAAGTTGTGGAACCATCGGAATTGTTTAAGATATCATCGAGCATTTCCTTAGTAACAACCACTTTAACAGGATTCTTGGCTAACTCTTCATCAGTTCTCTTTCTGATCCTTGGTGTAATGATGTAGTTAGTGATCAATTGTTGAATGACAATAACCACACCACCAACTAGGAAGTAAAGTGCTAGTGCTGCCGTTGAGACCAAAGAAATGAAGAAAGTCATCATTGGATTCATTAAAAGCATCGTTTGCATTTGTTTTCTTTGTTCTTGTGGGACGATCTGCAACGACATCCAGCCTTGAACTAAGTAGAAAATAGTTGCAATGATAGCAATCATCATACTTGGTTTTCCTAGTGGAATCGACAAGAAGGTTGCGGCACCAATTTGTTTTGAATATTGCACCGCTTGATAAATACCAATCAAGATTGGCATTTGTAGTAGCAATGGTAAACATCCCAGTCCACCAGTCAAACTCATGTTATTTTGTTTATAAACATCCATCATCAGACCACTGATCTTAGTTTGAGCAGCTTGATCTTTTGATTTCTTTTGTGCATCTTGAATCAACTTCAATTGAGGTTGAATTGCTCGCATTTTTTCTTGTTGCGTTGTCGATTTGTATTGTTGGTTCAAAGAAAGTGGAACTAACAGTAAACGAACGACGAAGGAGATAATCATGATTCCCCAAGCGTAAGCATTTTTTCCACCGACAACTTGAGCCGTCTTTAAAATCAAGTTTTGGAAAGGAACTCCCAGCCACTTGTAGATGAAGCCATATGGCCCACTAGTTGGCGCATGTAAATTAGCTGAACCTTGTGCACAACCCGTCAAAACTAGTGTCAGTACTAGGACGAGTGATAGTACCGATAGATATTTGACATATTTTTTATTCACTTAAATAAACCACCCTTTTAATCGTATACACAGTAATATACGTTAACTCATTTGACGTTTCAACCAATCACGGTAAATTTTGTGTAATGTTGTAAGTCGTCAGAAAAAGTATAGTCCATTTTGGTTACTTTTCCAAAGGGTGATGGCGAAGATTTTACCCGATCAAGAAAAATATACAGAACTTTTTCATCGGCCTCAGCTTCAATCGAAACTGAACCGTCCAATTCATTCTTAACCGTGCCAGTAACTTCCAATTCTTGAGCTACTTGAAAAGTCGAATAACGAAAGCCGACCCCTTGAACGAGACCGTCAACATTAATGGAAAGATGCTTCATGAGTTTTCACCTCAAATCTTTGAATGTGTTAATATCTATATTATAGAACAAGAGGGATGGATGATATGAAATATATTGAGTCGAAGAAAAATGATGAGATCAAACAACTGAAGAAATTGTCAGCAACCAAAAATATTCGTAAAACTGGTACGTACATGATTGAAGGTTTCCACTTAGTCCGTGAAGCTGATCAATATGAACAAGACTTTGTAAAATTATTGGTTACTGAAAAATATGAAGATGACCGTTTAGTAAAAAAATATCATGATATCGCTGTGACAATTTCCGAAGATGTCGCCAATGAATTGTCAGAAACCAAGACTCCACAAGGAATCTTTGCCGTTATTAAAGTTAAAACTGCAGATGATTTCCAAGAATTTACTGGCAAATGGGTAATGTTAGATGACGTGCAAGATCCAGGAAACGTGGGAACAATCGTCCGGACTGCTGATGCAGCAGGTTATGATGGTGTGATCACCAGTTTGGATACGGCTGATTTTTATCAACCAAAAGTTCAACGTTCAATGCAAGGCAGCCAATTTCACTTGCCAATTTATCGAATGGATATTAACCAGGCTATCAGTCAAGCCAAACAGTCAGGCCTAAAGATCTATGGTTCCGAAGTCAATGCTCAAGCTAAACCATATACCAAGCTAGAGAAGAGCGATTCCTTTGCATTGATCATGGGAAACGAAGCCCATGGCGTTACTCAAGAAGTTTTAAATGAAACAGACGAAAATATTTATATACCTATCCTTGGCAAAGCCGAATCACTTAATGTAGCCGTTGCGGCCGGAGTTTTAATGTATGGTCTACAAACGCTTTAAGACTTGCGAAAGTTTAAAGTTTTTGTATAATCATTTATATATGAATAGGAATTAAACTTTGATGAAAAAGAGTAACTGTGAAGTTCATGACAGGAAGAGCCGTTCACTGAAATAGGCTTGATGAATGAAACAGCGAATTCACTTTCTGAGTTTTTTAGTTGGTTACTATATAACCGCTTGAGTGCATGTTTATTTAACATGAACTAGGGTGGTACCGCGAGTCCTCGTCCCTTTTTTTAGGGATGAGGACCTTTTTTTGTAGAGGGCGAACCTCGACGCTTAGACATCGAGCACACCCCGTTTTAACTGCATCAGAATAGTGGTAGCCGCTATCTATAAAGAAAAAACTCAATCAGAGCAAAATCAAACTAAATTCAAGTAACTTATATGAGAGGAAAGACAACAATGTCATTAAACGATACGTTAAAGAACTTAAGAGAAAACGGTATTGATGAAGCCAAGCGAGCTGAAAAGCTCCAAGAATTGAATGACTTGAGAGTTAATCTCTTAGGTAAAAAGGGGCCAATCACCAAAGCTTTACGAGGTATGAAAGATGTTCCAGCTGAAGAGCGCCCTGAGATCGGTACTTTAGCTAATAATGTTAAAAAAGATATTCAAGCTGCAATCGAAGAAAAAATGGCTGAGTTGAATCAGAAGTTGATTGCAAAGAAATTGGAAGACGAGACAGTTGATGTAACGCTTCCTGCAACTAAGCGGACACAAGGGACTAAACATATCTTGAATCAAACGATTGAAGATATCGAACAATTTTTCATTGGCTTAGGTTATGAAGTTGCCAGTGGTTATGAAGTTGAAGAGGATCATTACAACTTTGAACGTCTTAATATCCCCAAGAACCATCCTGCCCGTGATATGCAAGATACCTTTTATTTATCAAATGAATTATTGATGAGAACTCAAACTTCAGCTCAAGAAGGCCGTGATATGGAAGTACATGACTTTTCAAAGGGTCCTTTAAAGATGGTTTCACCAGGTGTTGTTTACCGTCGTGACGATGATGATGCAACCCACTCACATCAATTCCATCAAATCGAAGGTCTAGTTGTTGATAAAAATGTCAGCATGGCCGATTTGAAAGGTACATTAGACGCACTCTGTCGCCATGTCTTTGGCCCAGACCGTGAGATTCGTTTCCGTCCTAGTTATTTCCCATTTACTGAACCTTCCGTTGAAGTTGACGTATCTTGTTTCAACTGTGGTGGACAAGGATGCCGAATTTGTAAATATACTGGTTGGATCGAAGTTTTGGGTGCTGGTTTAACTCATCCAAACGTTTTGAAGATGTCTGGTATTGATCCTAATGAATACAGTGGAATGGCTTTTGGCCTTGGCCCAGAACGTTTTGCCATGCTCAAATATGGAGTTAACGATATTCGTGACTTCTACCTAAATGACGTAAGATTCCTAGAACAATTCAAAGGAGTAAATTAAGATAATGAAGATTTCTGTAAATTGGTTAAAAGAATACATCACTGTCGACCATACGGTTGAAGAAATGGCTAACAAAATCTCTTTGACTGGGATTGAATCTGGTCCCGTAAAGTTAGGTGAAGAATTAACTAACTTAGTAGTCGGTCACATTACCAGTGTCGTCCCTCATCCTGATTCTGACCATTTAAAAGTTTGCCAAGTCGATGTTGGTGAGTCAGAGGACATTCAAATCGTCTGCGGTGCTCCGAATGTTGCTGAAGGTCAATATGTAATTGTTGCCTTGCACGGGGCTCATTTACCAGGTGGAGTAAAAATCAAACGTGGCAAGCTACGTGGTCAAGAATCTAACGGTATGATCTGTGGTCTTGATGAAGTAGGGGTTCCAGCGCAATACATGCCAAAGGAATTTGAAAATGGAATCTACGTATTTGATGATCCACAAACACCAGGAACGCCCGTCTATGATTTATTAGGCTTGAAAGATCAGATGATCGATATCGATATCACACCTAATCGCGCTGATACCTTAGGTATGCGTGGTGCCGCTTGGGAAATTGGTGCTACTTATGACGAAAAGCCTTCATTCAAGCAACCTGAATTAAATACTGAAAAAGTCGGCGATGTTGCTGAAGTTTCAGTTGATGTTGCTGAAAAAGATCTTGTTCCCGATTATTTATTGCGTGAATTAAAGAATGTCAAGGTAACTCACAGTCCATTGTGGATGCAGAGAAGATTGTGGAATCAAAATATTCGTCCGGTGAACTCAGTGATCGATGTTGCCAACTATGTAATGATCGAATATGGTCAACCAATTCAAGCTTATGACTTGGATAAACTAGCTGCCAAAAACTTAACTGTTAAATTTGCCAATGACGGAGATGTTTTAAAATTAGCTGACGGCGAAAAGAAATTGACTCACAATGACTTAGTAGTTGTAGCTGATCAGCAGATACTAGATTTAGCTGGAGTTCAAACAAGTGCTGAAGTTGCCGTTGATGAAAATACGCAAAATGTTTTAATTGCGGCTGGAGTTTTTGACGGCGCCAGTGTCAGAAAGAGTGCCCAAAGACATGACCTCCGTGGCGATGCTTCAAACCGCTTTGAAAAGGGCGTTGATAATGGAATCGTTGAAGAGGCTTTGACACGTGTTGCCCAATTGCTTGACCAAACAACTACTGTCGAAAAAATTTCTGAAACCGTTGTTGGTAACTATACAAAGGCAGAACCAACTGTGATCAAAGGTAGTATTAATCACATCAATCACTTGATGGGCTTAGAATTATCAACTGATGAAATCGTCAAGATTCTCGATCGTCTCGGCTTTGGCGTTGAAGTTGCTGGTGACGCTTTAACCGTTACGATTCCTACACGTCGTTGGGATATGAGTATTGAAGCTGATTTAGTCGAAGAAGTAAACCGAATTTACGGTTACGAGAATTTACCTAATACACTGCCAGCAGGTATGGAAACTAAAGGTGGCTACGATGCTAAACGTGAGTTAGCCAATGAATTACGTGATGTTTTGTTAGGTGAAGGCTTGGATGAAGTGATCAACTACTCTTTGTTGAGTAAACAAGAAGTTGAAGATTTTAACGTTATCAAGAGCGAATATACTAAACTATTGCACCCAATGACTGAAGATCATGAATACTTGAGAAACAGTTTGATTCCTGGATTAGTGCACAATATCAGTTATAATCAAGCACGTAAGAATGATGACTTACAGATTTTTGAACACGCTCGTATTTTTGACCGGCCAACTGGACAAGACCGTCCTAACGAAGTGACTTATTTGTCAGGCGCAATCAGTGGAAATGTCGTGGCGGATGCTTGGAATACGACTGCACAAGCCGTCGATTTTTACTATGTCAAAGGTATCGTTGAAGAAGTCTTGCGTTTTGTTAATGCTGATGCGGAGGTTCAATTTGTCGCTACAACTGAATATCCCAACATGCACCCTGGACAAACCGCTAAAATTCTAATCAATGACCAAGTAGTTGGTTTCCTTGGAAAATTGCATCCTAATTATCAAGCAGATCATGCAATTGCTGAAACTTATGTATTTGAATTGAATGTCGATAAGTTGTTTGACTTAGACAAGCGAGTTGTTCAAGCTCAAAGTGCGCCAAAATATCCTGCCATTAGTCGTGATTTAGCTATTTTGGTTGAAAAGAATGTTGAAAACGGACAAATCATTTCCGAAATTTTTGCCCATGGCGGGAAGTACCTGAAAGATGTTAATATATTTGATGTCTATGAAGGCAAAAATATTAAACTAAATCATAAGTCACTTGGTTATCACTTGGTTTTCCAAAATCCTAACGATACTCTGACAGATGATGAAGTTGAAAAAGTATTCTCACTGATTAAAGATAATTTAGTACAAAAATTTAATGTAGAAATTAGATAATTATGCCTTAAGTATCACAACTAATGGTATAATCTAATAAATTAACTCGGGAGGCTGTGTCTTGAGCCAAAAGGATGAAAAAAAACAAGCGTTGAGACAAGAGTCTGACGATAAAGTGAAAACTCGGGCCGAAGAAA
Organism: Companilactobacillus sp. FL22-3; assembly: GCF_054881455.1. NCBI lineage: Bacteria > Bacillati > Bacillota > Bacilli > Lactobacillales > Lactobacillaceae > Companilactobacillus > Companilactobacillus sp. FL22-3. Next base: position 73,067 of record NZ_JBTYYZ010000002.1, read on the forward strand.
GAACCGTTGCAAACCACATTGCATACTGGATCGTTGGGGTTATTGCTGTTTTAGCAGTTGTCGTTGGAATTATCGGTTTCAATTATGTAAATAGTTCATTGCAACCATACAATGCCAATAGTAAAGATGAAGTGGTGGTTAAGATTCCCATCGGTTCTTCAAGCAAAGAGATTGCGAAGACTCTAGAAAAAGATAAGGTCATTAAGAGTGCGGCCGTCTTTAATTTCTACATCAAAGCTCAAAATTACACCGATTTTCAAGCCGGATATTATAGATTCAAGCAGTCTTGGGGCGTTAGTGATGTCGTCAAGCAATTGCAAAAGGGCGGTAGTGCCACTCCTCCAGCATCATCATCTGGAGATACAGTCTTAGTTCGTGAAGGTGTAACGATCGATCAAATCGGTGATGCTATTCAAAGCGGGACTAAGAAAACTTTGAAGTTCAAGAAGTCTGATTTCTTAAAATTAATGAAAGATCAAGCTTACTTGAAACAACTTCAAAAGAAATATCCTCAATTGCTCGATTCCACGATGGCTAAAAAGAACGTTCGTTATCATTTAGAGGGTTATTTATTCCCAGCTACGTATAGCGTTTATAAGGGTATGACTTTGAAGGAACTAGTTAACCAGATGGTTGAAAATGAAAATGAAAAGATGGAACCATATTTCTCAACTATCAAAGAAAAGGGTTATACTGTCCAAGAAGTTCTGACTATCGCTTCCTTAGTTGAACGTGAAGGTTTGGATACGACTAACCGTAAGAAGATTGCCGGTGTATTTTATAACCGTCTGGCAATTAATATGCCATTGCAATCTGATATTTCTGTAATGTATGCTTTGAATACTCATAAGACAAAATTGACCAACAAAGATACTAGTGTCAAATCGCCTTACAATTTGTATAAGAATGAAGGATATGGTCCTGGACCGTTCAATACTCCAAGTTTGGATTCAATTGAAGCTACCTTGAACCCATCTGACCGTGATCAAGATTATCTCTACTTCTTTGCTAATTTGAAGACTGGTAAGATCACTTACTCACATACTTTGGAAGAACATAACAGTCGATATGCAGAAACAGGTCAATAGTATATAATTAGTAATATAAAAGAATGTCATCTAGTCGTTATTGATTAGATGACATTTTGAAATTAAAAAATAATAAACAATGAATTTTGAAAGAGGTATTAGGAAATGGCAGATAGAAATTACCCTATGACAGCTGCTGGTCTACAAGATTTGAAGGATCAGCTTGAAGAATTGAAAAAGGTAAAACGTCCCGAAGTAATCAATCGAATTAAGATTGCTCGTGGATTCGGTGATCTTTCAGAAAATTCTGAATATTCAGCTGCTAAAGACGAACAAAGTGTTATTGAATCAAAGATTTCTGAAGTAACAGAACGTATCCAATATGCTGATGTTATTGATGTAGATAAAGTTGCCAATGATGAAATTTCAATTGGAAAGACCGTTACGGTACAAGAAGATGGTGAAGAACCTGACGTCTATACAATCGTCGGGGCATCTGAATCAGATCCTGATAATGGTAAGATTTCTAACGAATCTCCAATTGCCAAAGCTTTGATTGGTAAACATACTGGTGAAAAGGTAACCATTGAAACACCAGTTGGCAGTTACGATGTTACAGTTAAAGACGTTGCAGTTGCCGAATAGTATTGTTTTCTGCTATGTTTATCTTAATTAAAAAATTGAGGTGGGCAGCATGGAAATAGAACTAACTGACAGAGCAACAAAATGGTTTGAAGATGAATTAGGATTACAACCCGGTGATGGTGTACACTTTTACGGTAAGGTCTACGGCAAAACAATGGTCCACGAAGGCTTTTCAATTGCAATGCGTAAAGAAAAACCAGTTGATCCAGTGGCCGATACGGTTGTGCATGGAATCAGCTATTATATTACGGACAGCGATACATGGTTCTTTGCTCGCTATGACTTATTAGTAGAATATGACCCAGATTTGGATGGCCCCAAGTACATCTTTAAATCGAATGAATAATTATTTGCTTTTTGAAGGATAGATATGAGAAGAATACTGGATATAATAAAGAAAAGAACAGGTAGTCAAGCTAAGTCTACTATTCCATTTCGACTAAACCTGCTTTTTTTTATTGTCTTTGTCCTATTCGCAACCTTGGTCGGACAGTTGGCTTATCTCCAGATCGTTTATGGTGGTAAGTTCACAGCTGAAGTTGACAGAACAGATAAGACAGTAATGACAGGCAGTGTGCCACGTGGAATGATCTACGACTCAAAGGGAAGATTGCTAGTCGGCAATTCGACTTCTAATGCAATTACTTACACAAAGAGTGGTTCAGTTAAATCGAGTGATATATATACGATTGCTAACCGATTGACTAAGTACATAGCTATTACGCCAGATGATTTGACTGAACGTGATAAAGCAGATTATATCTTGGCAGCTCCGAATAAGTCAGCCAAGGTAGCTAAGCAAATGCCTAAGTCTTATCGAGTGGATTCAAATGGTGATGCACTCACTCCCAATAAGATATATTCAAACGAAGTTAAATATGTTCAGGCTCAAGGGATACATTTATCTGATAAAGATCTTCAAAGAGCTTCTTTATTTAAGAAAATGAGTTCAGCTTATTCACTTTCAACAGTGTTCTTAAAAGATAAAAATCTAAGTGCACGGGAAATTGCTGAAGTTAGTGAGCATTTGACTGAACTTCCTGGTATTAGTATCGGTAGCAATTGGAATCGTGATTACCCTCAAGGTAAATCGATTGCCAGTATTATTGGTGGCGTCTCGACTGAACAACAAGGTATCCCAGATGATGAGATCAACTCAATGTTAGCTTCTGGTTATTCAAGAAATGACCGAGTTGGTACAAGTTATTTGGAAAAAAATTATGAATCGATTCTTTCTGGTACTAAGAGTCAACGCCAAGTTCAAATTGGTTCCAACAATCAAATTAAGAAGAGCACCATTCTTTATAAAGGTCAAAAGGGTGGCAATCTTAATTTGACCATTGATTCGAGTTTCCAAAAGAAAGTTCAAGCTGATCTTGAGGAACAGTACAATGCAGCCAAGTCTGCTGGTATCACCCAATATTCTGACGGTGCTTATGCGGTTGTCTTGAATCCTAAGACCGGAGCAGTTTTAGCCATGGCTGGAATTCACAATAATCCGAAGACTGGTAAAACAACTGAAGATGCTCTAGGTGTTATCAACCGGACCTTCGTTATGGGTTCTGCTGTCAAAGGTGCGACTGTTTTAGGTGCAATGATGGATGGTGTTATTAGTCCAGAGAACAATACTCAAGCTGATGATCCTATTTATCTACCAGGTACACCGGTTAAGAAGTCTGTTTATCCAGCAGGCACGTTCGGTAGTTTGGATGCTATCCATGCGCTTCAATATTCATCTAATATTTATATGATGAACTTGGCCTTGAAGGAAGCCAAAGCTACCTATGTTCCAAATAAACAAATTACAATGAACTCGGATATTTTCTCGAAGTTACGTGGTTACTTCAATCAATTTGGACTCGGAGTTAAAACCGGAATCGATATTTCTGGTGAAACAACCGGTATCGAAGGTTCAACCCGTAATAGTGATGGCAGTTTGAAAACTGGTTCTGCACTTGACTTGTCGTACGGAAACTACGATGCTTATACGTTGATTGAAATGGCTCAATATATTTCAACAATTGCAAACGGCGGTTACCGTATGAAGCCTTATATCGTACAGTCCATTCAAAAGACAAAGGATGATGGAACGAAGGGTGCTTTAACTTCAGTAACTCAACCACAAGTCTTAAATAAAGTTGGCTTCACCCAAGATGAATTGAACGTTGTACGAAAAGGTATGTATGCCGCAGTTCACGGAAGTGGTTATTGGACAACTGCAACTAAGTTGAAAGATTTATCACCAGCTGTTGCTGCTAAGACTGGTACTGCCCAATCATTCTATTACGACCCTGATAATCCATCGAGTGATCCACCAGAAACAATCACAACTAGTTTGGTCAGTTTTGGACCTTATGATGATCCAAATGTTGCTATGGCAATCGTCTTTCCAAATCTAACCAGTGAGAATGGTAGTTACCCTAATTTGTTGGCACATCAAATTTATACTGATTATTACAAGATGACAGGCCAGAAATAATCTAAATTAAGCCTTTTAATATAGCGTAAAAAATGATATATTTAATTAGTTGAATTTAGTTAAGTTTTTATGAAAGGATGTTCCAATATGAGAGTTAATATAACAATGGAATGTACTTCATGTCATGAACGTACATATCTAACAAGCAAGAGCAAACGTAACAATCCCGATCGTCTTGAACTTAAGAAATATTGTCCACGCGAACGTACTGTTACATTGCACCGCGAAACAAAATAAACAACAGGTTAAAACCCCTGTTGTTTTTTTTACTAAGGGAGTGATCAGTTGGATAAGGTCAGTTTTAGAAAGCAACAAATCGATCTCGTCAGTGACTTTATGAAATCTGATAAAGCACAAAAAGAGATCAACGATCTCTATCGACAATTATTTGATAATTTGGATTTCCAAAATACTCCAAGTATTGGGATTACTTTGAGTATGAATAACGAAATACCAACATTTCCAATCATTAATCAATGTTTTGAAATGGGAAAAGATGTATATATTCCTAAAACATTCGATGATTATTCGATGACTTTCGTCAAATATACCAAGGACACGGAATTGGTTGAATCAAATTTTGGGATTAGAGAACCGAAGGATTATGAAAACAACATCATGGACCCACCGGATCTCTTGATCGTTCCTGGTTTGGCATATTCGAAAAATAATGATCGCTTAGGGTTTGGAGCCGGCTATTTTGATCGCTACCTAGCTAAGTATCCAACGAAGACAATTTCCTTAGCTCTATCCAAGCAATTCTATCAAGAGACACTTTGGCCCATCTATGTGCTAGACAAGCAAATTGATGAGGTTTTAGTCTCTACAGGTGAACCAAATGAATAGGCTCGATGAATTTAAAAGCTCGTATATGGCTTGGTCATTATTGATCTTAACGGTTTTCGTTTATCTGGTTGAGACTTTTAGTGGCGGTTCACAAAATACCCAGACCTTGATCTATTTGGGAGCAGAAGCCAACGTTTTGATTAGAGATGGTCAGTGGTGGCGACTGATTGCACCAATATTTTTACATATTGGTATCTTCCATATTCTGATGAATGGGTTTACACTATTCTATGTCGGTCGAATCCTAGAACCAGTCGTTGGTCATTGGCGCTTTCTTGTGATCTACATGGTGAGCGGGATTATCGGTAACTTAGCCAGTTTTGCTTTTGGAGCTGATAATGCTATCTCCGCTGGGGCAAGTACTTCCTTGTTTGGGATGTTTGGGGTATTTTTGTCTTTGGCCTTGATTTATCGAGAAAATCGTTTCTTATATGAACTGGGTAAAAGCTTTTTAGGATTGATCGTTATCAATTTGATCATGGATCTAACCATATCTGGGATTAATATCTGGGGTCATCTCGGTGGCGCATTAGGAGGGATTCTTTTGGGCTATGCCTGTGGTTTGCCAAATAGTAATCGTCCGAAGATGATCTATCGAATTTTAGTCATAGTGATAACTATAGTTGTTTCTTATCTTATGTATGCAAAGGGTATGATGTTTATTGGATAATATGAGCTTTAGAACTCTCTATGATGTCCAGCAGCTTTTGAAACGCTTTGGAACTTTTGTCCATGTTGGTAAAAGGATTTGGGACATCGAGCTGATGTCGAGTGAAGTAAAGCGCTTGTACGAAGGCGGATTAATTGATAAACAGACTTTTATTCGTGTTCAAATGGTCTTAAAACGGGAACACAGAAAAGAAGAGAAAAAAGAAGAAGAAAAGGACAGATCAAAGTGACAGAGAAAAAGTTAATCGGTGTTGACCTTGGTGGTACAACAATTAAATTTGCTATTCTTACTGATAAAGGTGAGATTCAACAAAAATGGAGTATTGAAACCAATATTCTATCTGATGGACAATTGATCATTCCTGATATCATTGATTCAATCAATCACCATATCAAGATGTATGACATGACTCCAGACCAATTTGACGGTATTGGACTAGGTTCACCTGGTACAATTGACCACCAAAAAGGAACAATCAAAGGTGCTTTTAACCTTAACTGGACTAATGAAGTTTATCCAGTGCGTGATATTCAAAAGGGTACTGGCTTACCAGTTGTAATCGAAAACGATGCTAACGTTGCTGCACTTGGCGAAAGATGGCAAGGTGCTGGTAACAACGCAAATGACGTTGTCTTTGTAACACTTGGAACTGGTGTTGGTGGTGGTATCATCACTAATGGAAAATTAGTTCAAGGTGCTAATGGTGCTGCAGGTGAAATCGGTCACGTTACCGTTGATCCTAATGGTTTCTTATGTACTTGTGGTAAGAGAGGCTGTTTGGAAACAATCGCTTCAGCTACTGGTATCGTTCGTGTGGCTAGAGACCGTGCTTCAGAATACGCTGGCAACTCACAATTGAAGGCCATGCTTGATGATGGTCAAGATATCTCCGCTAAAGATGTTTTCGATCTAGCTAAAGAAAATGATGATTTAGCTTTGATGGTTGCCGATTATGTTTGCGAATCACTTGGATTTGTGCTTGGAAACATCGCTAATACTTTGAATCCTAAGTACATCGTCATTGGTGGTGGAGTTTCTGCTGCTGGTGAATTCCTACGTGCTAAGGTTGAAAAGGCGCTTCGTACTAACTTATTCCCAACAATCAGAGATACAACTGAGTTGAAGTTGGCTAGTTTAGGTAATGGTGCCGGAGTTATCGGTGCTGCTTCATTGATTAAAGTTGATTAGGGGTTTTGTTGATGCAAGTTTTAAATGCAGTTTTGTATGTTATTGTAATCGGATTTTTAATCTATTGGGTCGGTTCTTGGCTATATTACATGCTTAAAGGCCGTAGTATGGGTGGAGCACTCGACCAAAAGACATTTGAGGAATCGATGCGCAAAGCTCAAATTGTTGATTTAAGAGAGAAAAATGCCTTTGACGCTAAACATATTTTAGGTGCCAGAAATTTGCCATATTCACAATTAAAGTACAATGAGGGTGAATTGAGACCAGATCTTCCGGTTTACTTATATAGTGACAATAAAAATATGTGCGTTCGTGCAGCTCTTAAGTTACAAAAGAAGTGGGGCTTTACTGACGTTAAGTGGTTGTCTGACCGTTTCAACGACTGGGAAGGTAAGACTAAGAAGACTACTAAAATTTAAAAAAATGCTGTGCAGAGATTATTCTGACACAGCATTTTTTATTATATATAATAGTTAAGTGGATTAGCCTTGATGTGCTTGTAGACTCTTACGGTTAGCACGTCTGCGGTTGGATTCGATTCTTTCGTTTTCATCGTTTTCAGGTTCAATGACCTTTTTTTGAAAAGCATGCAATGCACCATAAACTGCGGTAGCAGTTGTTAGTGAACCAACAAGGAACCCTTTAACAAAACGAAAATGTTTTTGTTTTTTTGCCATAATAATATTCCTCCTGTCTTTAATTCTCATTATGGCTTATTTCGATTAAAATATCTATAAAAGACTGTCTAAGAGAGGTAATTTTTTGATAAAAGTTGTTGCAATTGTAGGACCCACCGCCGTAGGTAAGAGTGCCCTGGGTTTAAAATTAGCCCAAAAATTTCAAGGGGAAATCATTTCTGGAGATTCCATGCAGATTTATCGTCATTTAGATATTGGCACAGCTAAGGATTCTCCAGCAGAATTGCAGGCGGTCCCACATCATTTGGTCGATATCTGCGATCCCTCTCAACGCTATACCGTAAAAGATTTTCAAACGAAAGCTCGGAGTATCATTACTCAACTTTCAGCGGAACAGAAATTACCATTAGTAGTTGGGGGAACTGGTTTTTATTTGAGTTCGTTGATCAATAATCTAAACCTCGGTGGTGATGAAAAAATTGACCAGAATATTCGTCAAAAATTGATGGCACTGGAACAAGCCGGAGAAATTGAAAAACTTCAAGCAATTTTAAAAGGTACAGATAAAAGAGCTTATGAACAAATTGATATTGATAATTCCAGACGTTTGATCCGGGCAATTGAAGTGAAATTGACCACTGGTCGTTCTATCGTTGACCAAGAGAATGGACATACTTGGGCTGACTTTTATTTGGTTGGTTTGACAGACGATCGCCAGAAACTCTACCAAAGGATCGATTCTAGGGTAGATAAGATGGTGGAGCTGGGACTTTTGGAAGAAGCACGATATGTTTATCAGCACCGGGATAGCTTTTTACAAGCTAAGAATGGAATCGGCTATAAAGAGTTGTTTCCTTACTTTGCAAAAGAATCTGATTTAGAGAGCTGTTTAACGGAACTGAAGAAGAATTCTCGACACTTTGCCAAACGTCAGTTGACATATTTCCGTAATCAAATGTCGGTAGATTGGTATAATATTAGTGATGAACCAGATTATCAAACGGTAATTGAGGGGAAAATACGAGATTTCATGGAGGGAAAAAATGTCTAAATGGAATGCAGAATTTCCAGATAAATTAAAACAAGTGATTGCAGACGTCGATGCGCAAATTGCACCTAAATTGGCCCAAATCGATGAGCAAGTCTTGGACAATCAAAACAAAGTCCTGGCAGCTTTTCGCAAGGAAAGTATCGATGAGTCGAGTCTACTAGGGACAACTGGTTATGGTGACGATGATCGTGGCCGTGATCAACTAGAAGCTGTTTATGCTGATGTCTTTCATACTGAAGCTGCTTTAGTTCGGCCACAATTTGTTTCCGGAACACATACCTTGGCTACAGCCTTGTTTGGACTTTTGCGTCCGGGAGACAATCTCTTGTATGTGACCGGTGAACCTTACGATACGATGCAAGAAGTCATCGGGACTGCTGGCAATAAAAAAGGCTCATTGATCGACTATCAAATTGGATTTGATTTTGTAAAAATGGCTGGCGATAAGGTCGATTATGAGTTGATGAAACAAAAGATAACTGAACAAAAGCCAAAAGTGATTGCCATCCAAAGATCACGTGGTTATTCGACACGTAAGAGTTTGACTGTTAAAGAGATTGCAGAGATCATTAAGCAGATCAGAACCGTCTCGAAGGCAACCGTTTTTGTCGATAATTGTTATGGTGAATTTTCCGAGGAAATCGAACCAACTGACGTCGGCGCAGACTTAATGGCCGGTTCTTTGATTAAGAATGCTGGTGGTGGCTTGGCTAAAGTCGGTGGCTATATCGTCGGCAAAAAAGAATTAGTTGAATTAGCAAGTTATCGTCTGACCGCACCTGGTATCGGAGCCTCAGAAGGGGCTACAATCGATCGTCAGGCTGAAATGTTCCAAGGATTCTTCCTAGCACCTAGAGTGACTGGAAATGCCATCAAGGGAGCAATTTTTGAAGCAGCCATCTTTGAAAAATTGGGATTGAACGTATCGCCTAAGTGGAATGATGATCGTACAGATTTGATTCAAACGATTGAATTTGGCGATCCCGACAAGATGGTACAATTCGCACGAGTTGTTCAAAAATTCTCACCAATTGATTCAAATGTTTCCCCTGTTCCTAGTGCTATGTCGGGATATGAGGACCAAGTTATTATGGCCGCAGGGACGTTTGTATCAGGTGCAAGTATCGAATTTTCTTGTGATGGACCAATGCGGGCTCCATATATCATCTACATTCAAGGCGGATTGACCTACGAGCATGTGAAGATTGCTATTTCCAATGCTTGTAAAGAATTATTCTTTTAAAAGTTAGACTACTCTTCAGGAGTAGTTTTTTTTTGCCCAAAATGCGAACAATCGGCTGAAAAATTAGTTAGTTCTAAATATAATAATATTTTTATTATTGCATCCTTTAAAAATATGAAAATAGGGATATTTTTATGCTTCGTTAAAGAAGTCTGATTTACAAGTCAGAACATTTAGAAATTAGTCTCAACTAACTAATGTATTTGCCTTGTTTCTTACAATAAATTAGTTGACTTCATTGGGAAACAAATAAAAAGTTTACGAACTATATCATGATACGAAAATAAAAAAGTTTGGGTATTTTCCTTGATTTTATTTATAATCCGAGTATGATTAAGAATCATAATTAATTGGAGGTAAGCAATATGAGATATAAAGTTACTTTAGACACGAAACGTCAATTGTTTACCGTATATGATAAGAAAAACAAACGGGTTTCTGCATGCGGTAAGTCAATTGAAGAAGCTATGAATAAATTGTTGAAGATGGTTGCATAGTATAGTCAATTATCATTTTTTAACAGGAATGTAATTTAGAATACAGTTTTTTTACAACTGTCGTTAAAAATAGATTTCTGGCTTAAGAGATGTTATATTGAATTTGCAACGAGAGTTGCGTTTTTATCCTCAACAATAATAATTAATAAGAGTCAATTCCTTTTGTGGAATTGGCTTTTTATTTTATAGTATTAGGTGAGCTAAAGAAACAAGAATTAAGTACAAAAAAAGCCCACGATCGTTGATTTATCAATAATCATGAGCTAATAGTGATTCTAAGGCAATAAAAAAATGTCACAGGTGAGATTCGAACTCACGACCTACGGTTTAGAAGACCGTTGCTCTATCCAACTGAGCCACTGTGACATCACTCGTACTATTATAGAGAAAAGTACTTAAAGTTGCAACGAGAAAATTGAAATTAATTAATATTTTTTTTGAAACGATTTTCCCAACAAAAAAGCCGATAACGACTGACTTATCAGTAATTATCGACTTATTCATATTTTAGTGTCACAGGTGAGATTCGAACTCACGACCTACGGTTTAGAAGACCGTTGCTCTATCCAACTGAGCCACTGTGACATCACTTGTATTATTATAGTGAAAGGTGTTGCAGGCTGTCAATCCAAAAAAGATAATTTGTGCAAGAAAAAAGGTTCACTTTTAAATAAGTGAACCATCCCTAATAATAATTTACTAAAATGACATCATTTGCTAGAAATAAAGGCTTTATTTTCGCCTTCAAGTTCAGCCAAAATTTCTCTATCTTTTGTGGAAGTGTTGGTTTTTTCGGCCTTTATTAACGATTTGATAAATTCTACTATTTTCATAATCTTCATCTCCGAAATAACAGCAGCTTTTAATGTCATCAGAATCTGGACAGAACACCTATTAGGTAAGGCTTCCACCCCTTACCTCAGTTCTTATTATAACAGAATTATTACAATTGTTACAAAAATATTACTTTTGGCATAATAAAATTATTTTAGGGTTGAATCAGTTCCTTGCGTCGGTTATCAATGATCTTTTGTAATTCTTTCAGATCATCTAAAGTTGACTTTTTACGGATAAAACTTCTTGCTGAAGAACGCATGGCAATATAATTAGCGCGTTCGCGGTGATTTTTGTGCCATTTTTCGTTAGCACGTTTTTGTGCATCTGTTAATACCATATATTTCTCTCCCTTAAAAAACATATCTCTGAAATTATATACAATGTCATTTTAGTAAACAAGGAAAATTATGAATAAATTTATATAAAATTCTTGTAAAAATGTTTACATAAAAATCTTGTGCATTCATATCATTAGTTTAAAATATTATCTAAATTGATATTTTGTTCATTGGGGGTTTATTTTAAATGAAGAAGATAATAAAAACAACTACTGGGACATTTCATGGCATTATGAGCGGCCATCATCTGGATTTCTTAGGAATTCCGTTTGGATACGGACGCCGTTTTAAACGTGCTGAAGAATTCTCGATGGCTAAATTTGGATCAAATGAAGTCAATAAAATGCATTATGCAGTTCATCATGGTATTCAGCCCATGCAAGATGAGGCGCTTGAGCAAAATAATCAAGTCCGTTTTGGCGAGAACTGTTTAAACTTAAATATCAGTACCCCTGATGTCGACGGTAAGTTCCCAATTGTGATCGAACTCTATGGCGGCGGCTTCTTACGGGGTGGCAACTATCAGCCGCAAATGACTTGGCTAGATCAACAGCCCGTCGTCCACGTAACTCCTAATTATCGTTTAGGCCTTTTTGGTTGGGGGGTAATCGATGGTGGGGATACTAACGTCGGTTTATCTGATCAGTTATTAGCCATCCAGTGGGTCTTAGACAATGCCCAAAGTTTTGGGGGAGATGTCAATAATGTTTCCTTAGCTGGCTTGTCCGCTGGTGCTAAGTCGATTTCAGCGTTAATGGCATCTAATTCGCCGATGCTTGATCGGATTCAAAAGATCATGCTCTTTTCCGGAGGAGTACAGACGATCCGTGATTTAAAGACGGCCCAAAAAGTGATCGAACGGATATGTCAGACTAATAAAATCAAGACTAGCAAGGATCTTTTCAATCTGACCGATGATGGTCTGCAACTAGTCCAAAGTAAACTCGTCGCTGATCATACAGCAACTAATTGGTTTGGTCCTGTGATAGATGATGATTTGATCAGTCAAGATTGGTCTGATAAGTTATTGCAACGTCTGTCGCGGACACATTTTAAGACAATTATTTCAGCTGGAACTAATGAGTTGGGTGATTATAAGAAGTTTGGTATCAATCATTTGGAAGAGGAAATAATCCCAGATTTGTTTGGTAAAAATGCCGAGGTCTTAAAAAAGCAACTTCTGCCAGAGACTTTTTCCAAGAATGACTTCGTACAAATGCTTGGTACAGCCATGTATCGTTTACCAGCAAGACGCTTAGCAGATCTTTTGGCCTCACAACCAGCGGCTGAAGTTTACTGCAATTCCGAAAGTGTTTTCGAAGGTCATCACGGCGGCTTAATTAAGTACCTGAATTTGCCAGAAGCTCAACTGAATATTGACTATCGTAAGAATCGTGAATATCTGTTGGAATTATTGTTAGAATTTATTAACACTGGTAAACCATATTCCGAAGCAATCAAGTATGAATGGCCACTCTTTGATCAGGACCGATTAGTTTTAGAGAGTGATGCTGACGATTTAAAGAGCGTTTCGGTTATCGATCATCGTATTCCGGAAGGGTTACCTTGGCAATCTTATAAATTATAAAAAAATAAATGCCTATATAACAGTGAACTTAATTATTTAATATAAATCCTCTCTTGCAAAGCCGATAATTAACATTTACAATACTCGTCGGAGTGTATAAAGTTTAAGCGTATTATTGTGCTGGAATTTTAGAGGTGGAGATTTGAGAAGAAAGTTTTCGTTTATTATTACAATTGCTTTCATTCTAGTTGATGTTGTTGCAGCCTTTTTAACACAACAGGCAATTATTAGTAATTTAATGGGGATTTTGATCGGTATTAGTTTAATCGTTGCCTTAGCGTTGATTACCAGAATTATCAAAAACTGGAATTTGCCACGGGGCAAATATGTCATCGCAACGATTTTCTTCTTTCTGATCTTAGGAAGATTAGTTATAACTACCTTAGCGTAGATAAAAAATTGAATATTTCGTCATAGGATTGTGTGAGAATTAATCTACGCAGTCCTTTTTTAGTATAATGAAATCATAGTTTTGATTTTAAAGGAGTTACCCATGCCAAAGCTTTCTGGGAAAAATATTATTTTAGGTCTTTTATTTTTAGGGTTGAGTATTTTTTATAGCATTATTTTTTTACAACATATCGATTTCAGCCAGACAACGATTTTTAATCTCGTCCATTTGAAAAGTTTGGGTAACGTCTTCACTTCACCGATAAATTTTGACTATTGGAATCATTCGGGTTCACAGATCAATTTATTCAGTCCTTGGCTGAGTTTGCTGCCAGGGTGGTTATTGGTCAGTCTGGACACTTATTTTGGTTTTATCGTCTATTTTGGGCTGATAACTTTTTTGACATTATTGAGTGCATATTTTTATATGAACAAATTTGCCAATAACACGTTTGAGGCTCTATTCTTTGCTGTTTTTTATACTTTTTCAATTGGCCGTTTCAATTTGATCTTTCATCAGCAGCGGATTGAGAACTATCTGGTCTTGATTTTTCTACCGATGGTTTATTACGGAGTAAATTTGTTTTTTAAGAATCAGCGTTGGCAAACATTGACTTGGGGTTGTGGATTAACTTTCTTGACAGCACCTTATATGGCGATTGTGGTCGTTTTAACCATACTACCCATATACTTCCTAGTACTATTTAAAAAATCGACTCACAGCTGGAAATATTGGCGAAAATTGGCGTTGAATTCTTTGATCGTTTTAGGGATGTCAGTCTTAATTTCAGTCGGATTTGTGGGACCCATGCTGCAAGTTCAACTGTCTAGGCCCCTAGTACAGACGCCGATTAAAAATATCGATTATCAACAGTGGTTCCAACGGCTTAATTTACCAGCAGTACAAGTGTATTTGTTGATAGGAATAGCTTTTTTGCTACTATTAGTCGTTATCGTGACTTTCCTTAAGAGCCGTTTCAGTTATAAGATAATGATCTTAGAAATGATCCCCCTAACTGTGATTTCACTGATCAAGTTGCCGAAGTTTGATTTAGATTACTCTCGATTGATTTTTTCAGCACAAATTATTTTGGAATTATTTCTCATAATTTTAATATGTCGGATAGTTATTTTGGTTTTCCAAGAATTTCCAAGTTTGATCAAATTAATTCTCATGGTCGTAACAATCGGTGCGATGATTTTCTTGACGATCAATCAAGCAGCTCAAATTCACCCTCAGACTAATTTAACAGCGGCCCAGAATTTTGATTATCAAAAGTTCATTGTGAATTACCATGATCAAGCGGCTAATGGCCGTAATATTGTTTTAGTAGACCATGAACCGGTGAAAGTTTCATACCATACTAAGCCTAATAATTATTGGCTTCAATATTACGATACCGGGACTTCTATTCTGGACTTGCCAATCCAAAATTATGACGCCTTTAACGTTCAGCTCAATAATGAGGCGGTGAAAGTTTTCAAGTCAGCTCGTCAGACAATCAGTTTAAAGACGCAACCGAACAAGAATATTATTGAGATTCAGTCAGGCTATAATGTAGTTGGAATCGTTTCATTATTGATCAGTTTGTTAGGTTTTCTAGGGTTAAGTTATTGCTCCTGGCCAAAGAGTCGGTTTTTCAGCAAAAAAAGTCCTAAGAAGAGTTGAAAAAGCAAGTAAAATTTGCTATATTTTATAAGTTGCAATCACTATTGCATCTACAACCGCTCAAAATCGGGTTTAAGCTTAGTGCACCTGATTGGCGAGTCTTAGAAGGGAGTGTACGCTTATGTACGCAATTATTAAAACTGGTGGTAAGCAATATAAAGTTGAAGAAAATGCTTCAATTTATGTTGAAAAGCTTGATGTCAAAGAAGGGGACGCAGTTACATTTGATGATGTAATCTTAGTTTCTGACGGCGACAACATTAAGATTGGTAGCCCTGTAGTTTCAGGCGCTAGTGTTTCTGGTAAGGTTGAAAAACAAGGTAAGGAAAAGAAAGTTGTTACTTACAAGTACAAACCTAAGAAGCATTCACATACAAAGACTGGTCACCGTCAACCATATACAAAGGTACTTATCGACAGTATCAAGGCTTAATCATGATTAAAGCAAGTTTTCACCAGAATTCAGATCAGAAGATTGATTCCTTTTTAATTAAAGGACATGCTGATTCGGGCCCTTATGGTCAAGATTTAGTTTGTGCCGCAGTATCGGCGGTGACAATTGGAACAATCAATAATCTGGAAAAACTGACTGAGGTTAAACCTCAAGTTGTCATGGATGAAGTAAACGGTGGGCATCTCGGATGCCAATTTGACAAAGCGATATCACATGATACTGCCTTGTTATTGGATAATCTATTTTGGATTCTTAAAGATATTGAAAATAGTTATTCCAAAAACATTGAAGTTCAAGTACAAAAAAATAAGATAGATCTTGATTAGGAGGTAAACTTCATGCTTAAGATGAATTTACAATTTTTCTCTCACCATAAGGGTGGTGGATCAACAAGTAACGGCCGTAACTCTGCAGGTCGTAGATTAGGTGCAAAACGTGCTGATGGCCAAGCTATCAAAGCTGGTTCAATTATTTACAGACAACGTGGTACAAAGATTCACCCAGGTACAAACGTTGGACGTGGTGGCGACGATACATTGTTCGCTCTTACAGATGGCGTTGTTAAGTTCGAAAGACTTGGCAAAGACAAGAGAAAAGTTTCAGTATACTAAAATATTGATAAAAAAGAGGACAATGTTCCTCTTTTTTTTATATAATAAGGTTGAGTTATTGCCATTAACCAGTAAATATTGGTAAGATAATGTATAGTGTTTTTTAATTGGCAAAAACAGTGAATTAATCAAGGGAGAAAAAAATGGCTATTTCAGTAAATGATTTTAAAAATGGTTTAACAATTGAAGTAAAAGATGGGATTTGGCGTGTTATTGAATTTCAACATGTTAAGCCAGGTAAAGGTAGCGCCTTTGTTCGTTCAAAGTTAAAGAACTTGAGAACCGGTGCTGTTCAAGAAATGACTTTCAGATCAACTGCTAAGGTTGAAAAAGCCAACATTGAAAATAAAAAGATGCAATATCTATATGCCGATGGTGAAAACCACGTCTTCATGGATACTACAACTTACGAACAATTAACTATTCCTGCAGAACAAATTCAAGATGAATTGAAATACTTGAAGGAAAACATGGAAGTTAATATTATGATGTACAACGGTGAAACACTTGGGGTTGATGTACCTAACACAGTTGATCTTAAAGTTGTCGAAACTGAAGCTTCAATCAAAGGTGATACACAATCAGGTGGTTCAAAACCAGCTACAATGGAAACAGGATTAGTTGTGCAAGTACCTTTCTTCGTTAACGAAGGCGACATGTTAACTGTTAATACACAAGATGGTACTTACATTTCACGTGCTAATTAATAACTGATTATGGAGATAAGTTTATGGCTGAACAAAAATATGTTTCTCTACAACAAGATAGTGGAAAAATAAACGGTAATGTTGAAATATCACATCAAGTTATTGAGATCCTCTTGGGAATTGCAACCAACCAAGTCGATGGCGTCTATGAAATGCGTGGAACTATTTCAAGTCGGATAGATTCACTCTTTGGACGGATCAACCATGGTAAGGGTGTTGATGTTTCATTTGATGAAGATAAAATATCGGCCGATGTATATGTATATCTTGAATACGGCGTATCGATTCCAAAGGTGTCCTTGGAGATCCAAAAATCAGCCATTGAACAACTTGAATTCATGACCGATTTAGATTTAAGTGAAATTAATGTGCATGTTGTCGGTTTGATCGCAAAAAGAGAAACTGGCGAAATAGACCGTGTAACAACAGACGAAAAGGAATAATACTAGTGATAAGTAGACATAAGATCAGAGAACTAGCAGTTCAATCACTATTTTCCATTGAAACGACTCAGGAGACTCCCGAACTTGCAATCGCATCTACCATGCAATTATGTGATTTAAATGACGAGACAGTCCCTGATTATTTGACATTCTTAGTTTCTGGTGCCGTAGAACACCAAGCAGAACTCGATTCACAAATCGCCAAATATTTGAAGAATAAATGGACGGTGCAACGTTTGTCTCGAATTGATCGAGCAATTTTGCGTGTCGGTCTATTTGAAATGGAAAACAGTTTAGAAGTACCAAAGAAAGTCGCAATTGACGAAGCTATCGAAATTGCTGGCGACTTTGGCGACAAGGACTCTAAGTCCTTTGTTAATGGGATTTTATCTAATTTTGTAGAAGGGTAAAGGCTGGTAAATTTACCAGCCTTTTTATGGTAATTAGTGTGAAATTATTAGAAGGTAAAAAAGTAGCAGCCGCTTTAGATGAAACAATGACCCAACGGGTAGACCAATTGAAGGCTAAAGGTATTACACCTGGATTAGCCGTGATCTTAGTTGGCGATAATAGTGCCAGCGCCGTTTATGTGCGAAACAAAAAACGCCGTGCGGAAAAACTTGGAATTGATTTCCAATTGATCCATTTCCCAACTGAAGTTACCGAACAAGAATTGTTAGCCAAGATCGACGAACTGAACCATGATCCAGCAATTGACGGTTTCATCGTGCAATTGCCTGTCCCAGATCATATTGATGAAGATAAGGTCATTGAAGCGATTGACCCACACAAAGACGTCGATGGATTTACACCGATCAGTGTCGGCAATCTCTGGATTGGAACACCACTAACCAAACCAGCCACTGCTTCAGGAATTTTGATGATGCTAGACCACTACAACGTTGAGCTTGATGGGAAAAACGTTGTAATCGTTGGTCGTAGCAATATTGTTGGAAAACCAACTGCTGCTTTAATGTTAGATCGTAATGCCACTGTAACGATCACTCATTCACATACTAAGAACCTAAAAGAAATTACAAGTAAGGCTGATGTGCTCGTCGTTGCTATTGGAAAAGCTAAATTTATCACAGCTGATTACGTCAAAGATCAAGCAATTGTGATCGATGTTGGAATGGATCGTGATGAATTTGGAAAGCTTTGTGGAGATGTTGATTTTGATGACGTCAAGGCTAAGGTAAGTATGATGACACCTGTACCCGGTGGTGTTGGTCCAATGACAATCACAGCATTGGTAGATCAAGTGATCGAATTAGCCGAAGGCAGGGCCAATGGATAGTGAACAATATTTAACGGTTACAGCTTTGAGCCAATATTTGAAAAGAAAATTTGACGTGGACCCTTATTTGGGCCACGTCTATTTGGTGGGGGAGATTTCTAATTTTCGATTGCGTCCTCATGCCCATCAATACTTTTCTTTGAAAGACGAAAAAGCTAAGATTTCAGCAATTATGTTCAAAAGTAGTTTTGAAAAGGTCAAATTTCAGCCCGAAGAAGGGATGCAAGTCCTTGTTCAAGGCCGGATCTCTTTGTATGAACCAAGTGGTTCTTACCAGATCTATGTTGACTCAATGGAGCCCGCTGGTTTAGGTGCTTTGTATGCTGCATTTGAACAGTTGAAAAAGAAACTAGCTGCCGAAGGCGTTTTTGATTTACCTAAAAAAACGATCCCACAATTTCCCCGTCGGATCGCAGTAGTGACTAGTGAGTCTGGAGCGGTGATTCATGATATTATGACCACCGTTAGCCGACGTTTTCCAATCGTTCAACTAGTTTTATACCCTGCTCAAGTTCAAGGGGAAGGGGCTGCGGAAACGATCGTCGAACAGATTCAAAAAATCAATCAAGCTGGAAATTTTGATACGATGATCATCGGTCGTGGTGGTGGGTCTATCGAAGACTTGTGGCCATTCAATGAGGAGATCGTCGCTCGGGCAATCGTTGACAGTCAAATTCCCGTCATTAGTTCTGTCGGTCATGAAACTGATACGACAATTGCAGATCTTGTGGCCGATTTAAGAGCTGCTACACCGACCGCTGCTGCAGAATTAGCTACCCCAGTCTTGAGTGAAGTGCTGCAACACCTTCAAGATCTTCGTACAAGACTGTATGGCGCTCAAAATAATATCTTGATGAGTTATCAGCAACGACTCAAAACTCTGTCTCAGAACGTCTTTTTACAGCATCCTGAGCGAATCTATGCAGTTTACTTACAAAAGGTCGATTATTTGAAAGATAAATTGCACAATAATATCAATAACAATGTCAATAATTCTAAAAGCCGTTTGATCAATGATGCCAATCGCTTAGTCCAAGTTTCTCCACGTGAGAAAATCTATAGTTATTCAAATCAAGTAAATCGTAATTATCAGATTTTAATCAACAATGTTAATAAAATTATCAATCGAAATCGTAATTTATTTAACAAACAGGTAGTAGCCTTAGATTCACTTAGTCCTTTAAAGACTTTGAGTCGTGGTTATGCGATTGCAACCAATGAAACTGGTCAAGTCTTGCGTGATGTGCAGGATTATCAAGTTGGTAAACCAGTAGATTTGAAGGTCGAACACGGACATGTTAAGTTAATAACCAAAGAAGTAAGCGAGGATAAAAATGGCTGACAAAAAAACTTTTGAAGATAATTTAGCTGATTTAGAAAAAATAGTTGCTGACCTTGAAGCTGGCAATGTGCCATTGGAAGAAGCAATGGAGAAGTTTAAAAAAGGCGTTACGCTTAGTAAAGATTTAGAGAAAACCTTGAGTGATGCTGAAGCTACCGTTACTAAGATCATGACTAAAGATGGCCAAGAAGTTGCCATGAAAGATGATCAATCCGAGGAAAATAAATAATTTATGGAAATTAAAAAATTTAACGAATTTTCAGCCCAAGTCCTACCTGACTTCAATAAATTTTTAAACGATAAGTTAAATACCGAGATCAAGCAAGAGACTTTGCGAGAGGCAATGCTGTATTCATTGGATGCAGGTGGCAAACGAGTTCGTCCGATGTTATTATTGGCCACCGCATACTCTTCTGGTATAAAGCTGGCTGATTTGCCAAAATTCTTTGATATTGCCGGCGCTGTGGAATTGATTCATACATATTCTTTGATTCACGATGATCTGCCAGAGATGGACGATAGTGATTATCGGCGTGGTAAGTTGGCTAATCATAAGAAATTTGGTGTCGGCCCAGCGGTTTTAGCCGGTGATGGTCTTTTGACTCAAGCTTTTTATTGGATTGCTAAGTCTGACTTAAGTACCGATAAACGTATGGCTGCAGTCAGAATTTTGGCTCACAATGCTGGTCCAATGGGAATGGTAGCTGGTCAAATGACTGATATCACTATGGAAGACAAGCAATTGACTGAATCACAGTTGACAACTTTACATAAGGAAAAGACGGCTGATTTAATTACCGCTGCCGTGACGATCGGAGCTTTTTGTGCCGGACATGACCTGTCTAAGAACTTAGTTCAATACGCAAATGATATTGGATTGGCTTTCCAACTCAAAGATGATCTCAATGACGCTGACGATGGCGAAGACGTTAATAAGAATACTTTTCCTAATTTAATTGGAAAAGAAGCCACTGAAACTAAGCTTTCAGAGTTGACTAAAGATGCATTAAACGCTGTCTTAAAAGAAACAGAATTTGATAAAAACTTATTAGTAAGCTTTTTGGATTATTTTAAAGAATAGGTGACACATATTGGCAAAAAAGAGAATTGATGTTTTATTAGTTGAACAGAATTTATTTGAATCAAGAGAACAAGCTAAGCGTTCGATCATGGCTGGTGAAGTTTACAATCAAGATAATTTGCGTTTCGATAAACCCGGTGAAAAGGTTGATCCAGAGACAGTCTTTCACTTGGCTAAAAATGCTCATAGTAAATATGTCAGTCGTGGAGGCTATAAGCTGGAAAAAGCTTTGAAGTCTTTTGATATCGACTTGAAAGATCGAATCTGTCTTGATATCGGTTCATCAACTGGTGGTTTTACTGATGTGGCTTTACAAAATGGGGCTACAAAGGTTTATGCCCTAGATGTAGGATACAATCAGTTAGCTTGGAAATTGCGTCAAGACGAGCGGGTCGTTGTGATGGAACGAGTTAATTTCCGTTATAGTAAACCAGAAGACTTTCATGAAGGTTTGCCTCAATTTGCGATGACTGATGTGTCATTTATTTCTCTTGAATTAATTTTGCCACCAATGTTCAATATTATTTTGCCAGGAGCCGATGCTGTTTGTTTGATCAAGCCTCAATTTGAAGCTGGTCCAGAAAATGTAGGTAAACACGGAATCGTTCGAGATCACAAAGTTCACCAAATGGTTCTGGAAAAGATCACTGATTTTGCTAAAAATGCTGGATTTATTGTGTCAGGACTCGACTTTTCACCAATCAAAGGTGGCGAAGGCAATATTGAATTCTTGATGCATATTCAAAAGCCAGCCCAAGAACAAGCTGGTGAAATTTTAGAAAATGTTTCCATTGCTAAGACGATGGAACAGGCATACTCAAGTCTTAATAAATAGGTGAAATAATGCTAAAAAAATTAATCATCAATAATTTTGCAATTATTAATAAATTGCAGATTGATTTTCATGACGGAATGACGGCCTTAACTGGTGAGACTGGTGCTGGTAAATCAATTATTATCGATGCGTTAGGATTATTAGTTGGTAGTCGATCATCAATCGATTTTATTAGAACCGGACAAGAGCAATTAAATGTGCAGGGACTATTTGAGGTGAAATCAAGTAGTCCTCTTTTTGCAATTTTGGACGAGTATGGCATTCGTCACGAAGACAACCAGTTGATTATCAAACGTGAGATCAACCGTAAGGGACGTAATGTTTGTCGAATCAATAATGAATTAGTCAAAACTAACGTCTTGCGACAAATCGGTCGCTTTTTAGTCGAGATTCATGGTCAAAATCAACAACAAGAACTATTAGATGAAGACAATCACATTAATATCTTGGATCGTTTCGCTGACGAACAATTTCAAAATGATTTAATGCAATATCAAAAGTTGTACGAAAACTATCAAGACAAACGTGCTCGTTTAAGAACAATCCAAAAGAATTCGCAAAATTTGGTTCAGAGAATCGATATGTTGAAGTTTCAGATTGAAGAGATCGACAGTGCTCAATTATCAGCC
Source organism: Companilactobacillus sp. FL22-3 (assembly GCF_054881455.1). NCBI lineage: Bacteria > Bacillati > Bacillota > Bacilli > Lactobacillales > Lactobacillaceae > Companilactobacillus > Companilactobacillus sp. FL22-3. Next base: position 95,573 of record NZ_JBTYYZ010000002.1, read on the forward strand.
GGTGAAGATGACCAGCTTGAAGACGAAAAGAATCAATTGGCCAATTTTGAAAAGATCAGTTCAGCTTTGCAGGAGAGTTATCAAGGATTGTCCCAGAATAACACTGGCGTAGTCGATGCTTTGGGAAATGTTCGTGACCAACTAGAAGATATTATGGATTACGATCAGTCTTACAAAGAACTCTACGATTCAGTCAATGGTGCTTATTATCAGCTCCAAGACAATGCGGCAACGATTGCTGACCAATTAGAGAGTTTGGACTTTGACGAGAACCGCTTGGATGATATTCAAAAACGTCTAATTACCTTAGATGGTCTTAAGAAAAAATATGGTCCTACTTTAGATGAAGTAATTGAATTCGGTCAAAAGGCTCACGCTGAATTGCAAGAGATTGATATTGATGATACAACGGAAGCTAAATTGGAAAAAGAAATCGCTGATTTGCATACCAAATTGGAAGATTTGGGCAAGGCTCTTTCCAAACAACGTCACCAGACAGCGACGATGTTAGAAAAGGCGATCAATCACCAGTTGAATGACTTATACATGCCAAATGCCCGCTTCGGAGTTAGTTTTACGTCACTCGAGGAAGATAATTTATCAATTCAAGGAATCGATCAAATTCATTTCGATCTGAAAACTAATATTGGTGAAGACTTTAAACCGTTAGTAAAAGTTGCCTCTGGTGGTGAATTGTCGCGTGTGATCTTAGCTTTTGAAGCCATTATTGCTGAAAAGATGAATGTTGAAACAATCGTTTTTGATGAAATTGATACTGGAGTCAGTGGCCGAGTGGCACAGGCGATTGGCGATAAAATTTACAAAGTGGCGCAGTCGCTGCAAGTTCTTTGTATCACGCATTTGCCACAAGTAGCGGCGATGAGCGATCGTCAATTTGAAATCAAAAAAGAGACCGTAAAGGACAAAACCGAGACTAAGGTTTCGTTACTAAACGATCTCCAACGTGTGGATGCTATTTCACTGATGTTAGCTGGAACAAAGGTGACTGATTTGACTAGAAAGCATGCTAAAGAATTATTAGAATTAGCCCAAGGCGAACAAAAGCGGCTAGACTAAGTTGATTGACTTGATTTGATCGAGCATGACGATCTCGAAAAGTGCTTTGTTCAACTTAAAAACGTATTTATTTTGATTAACTTGTGAAATAAATTTGCCTTGAAGCTGCTTGTCGTTTAACATTGTAATAACGACAGAATAATTGTTGTGAAAACTTTGTTCTGCGAAAAGTTCTAATTGCATTAAAGGCATTTGTTTTACTAGAGTTTTAGGTGTAACTTTAAGGTTAAAATCGAAATTATTATTAAGGAAATTTGTGGTATTGCTGATTAAATTGTTAGTGAAACGATTGTGTAGTTGTTTTGCTTGCATTTTTAAGCCCCCGAACACTTGTTTGTATCTACATTATACGAACAAGCGTTCGAAAGAGCAACTTTATTTACAGAATTCTTAATAATTTTTTTCGACCTCATGCGTGACTCTTGAAAAACGGCTGATTTTATTGCATGATAGATATCATATTATATAGATAGTAGGGATAATTTAATTATGTCAAAAAGGGGAATGTTAATCGTTTTATCAGGTCCATCTGGAGTAGGTAAAGGAACTGTTAGAAAAGCGATGTTGAAGAATTCATCAATTAAATTTGATTATTCTGTTTCGATGACTACTCGTCAAATGCGCCCTGGCGAGGTCGACGGAGTCGATTATTATTTCCGAACCAACGATGAGTTTGAAGAAGAAATAAGAAATGGTGGCATGTTGGAATATGCTAAATATGTTGACCATTATTACGGCACACCATTAAAATATGTCAATCAAAAACTTGATGCTGGAATCGACGTCTTATTAGAGATCGAAGTTAACGGAGCTATGCAAGTTCGTGAAAAGATGCCTGATGGCGTATTTATTTTCCTAACACCACCTGATTTGACTAGTTTGAGAGACCGGATTACTCATCGTGGTACTGACGATGAAAAGACGATCGACAAACGCATGGAAAAGGCCAAAAAAGAAATTAAAATGATGACAAGCTATGACTATGCCGTCGTTAATGATAAAATACCTAATGCAGTTGAAAAAATTGAAGGTATAATTAGAAGTGAACACTTGAGAGTGGCACGTGTAATTGACCAATACAAAAAAATAATAGGAGATTGATAATTTATGATTATTTATCCATCAATTGATAAACTTTTAGATCGAGTTGATTCTCGCTATTCACTAGCAGTATTAGCTGCTAAACGTGCACACCAACTAGAAAATGGCGATATTGAACTATTGAACCATTACGAATCACCAAGAACTGTTGGTCGCGCTTTTGAAGAAATTGCTGACGATAAAATTGAAATCGATCCAAATTCAATTTTGCTTGAAAAAGAAGCCGAAAAGGTTGAAGAAGAGAAAAAAGACGAAAACTAATAAATTATTCCTTCACTGATTTTCGAATTAGTGGGGGCTTTTTTATTTAAAAACAAACAATTTTGCAAATAGGTGGTTTTAAGATGTCAGTAGCAGAGATAATTGTTGATGTTCCAACGATGCAGACTAATCGACCATTCGAATATTCAATTCCCACTGCTTTGACTGATGTAGTTGTGCCGGGGATGCGAGTTGAAGTTCCTTTTGGCCGTGGTAAAAGACAAATTCAAGGTTTTGTAATGAAAGTTAAATCTGACAGTGATTTTCAGGGTAAACTCAAGCCGATTACCCGCGTGATCGATCTAAAACCGGTCCTATCTCAGGAAATGTTAGCTTTATCGTCCTGGCTAGCCGATCGGACATATTCCTTTCAAATTTCTTGCCTGCAAACGATGTTGCCTAGCGTCATGCGGGCTAAATATCGTCAATTTGTCGTGCCTTTGAAAACCAATGATCCTGAAGTTTCTGATTTATTGAAAGGCCAAGCTAGCTTAGAGATTACCAATCAGATCGATGCAGAGACTATTAAGGTCATTAATAAATTACGGAAAAAACAGCTGGTCGATATTCAATATGTGGTTGAGAATCAGGCGGCTCAAGTCAAACGTCAAGCAATCACGACGGATCTGAATGTGATTCAGTTACATGAAGCCAAGAGTAAACTGCGGGCTAACGCCAAAGCCCAAATTAAATTACTCGATTTTTTGATTTCTCAAAAGGTCGAGTTGCCAATTGAATTTAGCGATTTAGAAAAAAATTATGGTATCTCCCGTGCAGCTGTAAAGACGGCCGAAAAGAATGGCTTAGTTAAAATCGTCGAATTGACCAAATTACGTAAACCAGTCGGGATTGCCCCTGAAAAAACAACTAAATTAGCTTTGACAGATGAACAAACCGAAGCAGTTAATGCAATCGACCATGCTATTGTCCAAGAAAAGCCAACAACCTTTTTGATTGAAGGCGTTACTGGTAGTGGCAAGACCGAAGTATACTTACAAACGATTGAAAAGGCGATTGAATCTCAGAAGACAGCTTTGATGCTCGTGCCGGAAATATCTTTGACTCCGCAAATGGTTAACCGGGTCGTAGGTCGCTTTGGCGATCAAGTAGCAGTTTTACACAGTGGTTTGTCCAATGGCGAACGTTACGATGAGTGGACCAGAATTGAGAATCATCAAGTTAAAGTGGTTGTCGGAGCTAGAAGTGCTGTCTTTGCGCCTTTAGATAAAATTGGTTTGATCATTATTGATGAGGAACATGAAGCTAGTTATAAACAAGATGACAATCCTCGTTATCATGCCAGGGATGTGGCTCTTTGGCGTGCAAATGTCAATAAATGTCCAGTCGTGTTGGGGAGTGCCACACCTAGCTTAGAGTCGCGGGCTAGAGCCCAAAAGGGTGTATATCAGCTTATTAGAATGAAAAAACGGATCAATAATCAAACCTTACCTAAAGTTAAGATCGTTGATATGCGTGATGCCAAAAATTCAGCAATCAAAGGTGACTTTTCACCTGATTTGACTCAAGCCTTGCATGAAACATTATCGCGACATGAACAGGCAATTATCCTTTTAAATCGTCGTGGTTACTCATCATTCATGATGTGTCGAGAGTGCGGTTTTGTATTGAAATGTCCAAATTGCGATGTTTCACTAACTTATCATAAGGATCTGGGAAAAATGAAATGCCATTATTGTGGACATGAAGAACCAGTTCCTAAAATCTGTCCTAATTGTCACAGTAAGCGAATTGGTTTTTACGGTACGGGAACTCAGAATATTGAACAACAATTAAATGACCTTTTCCCAGAGGCTAAAGTGTTGCGCATGGATGTCGATACGACTAGAAGAAAGGGTGCTCATGCAAAAATTTTAAGTCAGTTTGGTCATCATCAAGCGGATATCTTGTTAGGTACCCAGATGATTGCCAAAGGCCTGGACTTTCCAGACGTGACCTTGGTTGGAGTTATTAATGCTGATACTACTTTGAGTTTGGCAGACTTTCGAGCTAGTGAGCGTACCTTTCAACTATTGACTCAGGTCAGCGGTCGGGCTGGTCGGGCTCAAAAAGTCGGTCACGTGATTATTCAGACTTTTAATCCGGATCATTACGCCATCAAGGATGCCGCCAAGCAAGATTATGAGACATTTTTCAAACAAGAGATGTATCTGCGTCATCAGTCGAATTACACGCCATATTATTTTACAACGCTGATCAGTGTGGCTAATAAGGATGAAGGACAGACGCTCAAGCAAAGTTATTGGCTGAAAAAACAGCTTCAGAGCGTCTTATCGAAAGATGCAATTTTGTTAGGACCAAGTCCCACGATGATTTCTCGCAAACAAAACAAGTATTATTATCAAATTATTGTAAAATATAAACATGAACCGCAATTGCATCAGAGGCTTTTGGAAATATTGAATGAGACCCAAGCTGATGCCAAAAAAGGTTTCACAGTTGCAATTGACAACGAACCACAACATATTGATTAATGAGGGTGATTGAATGACAAAAATAATTTTCTTAGGTACACCAGAGTTTTCAGCGACAGTCTTGAAGGGCTTGCTGAAGGAAGGCTATGAGGTAATTGCTGCAGTTACCCAGCCCGATAAGCCAGTGGGTAGAAAGCAAAAACTGCAAAAGAGTCCAGTTAAGCTCGTGGCTGAGGATGAAAACATCAAACTTTACCAACCAGTTAAATTGCCAGGTAGTCCTGAAGTTGAAGAATTGAAAGCTTTAAAGGCCGATTTGATCATCACCGCTGCTTATGGACAATTCTTACCAACCAGTTTTTTGGAATCAGCTAAGGTTGCAGCTATCAACGTTCATGGTTCACTATTACCCAAGTATCGTGGTGGCGCCCCTATCCAATGGTCCTTACTCAATGGCGATAAAGAGACTGGAATTACCATTATGTACATGGTCAAAGGCATGGATGCTGGAGATATCATTAGCCAAGAAAAGCTGGCAATCACTCCAGAGGACGATAATGGGACGCTGTTCGATAAAATGGCAATTGTCGGACGAGAACTTTTACTAGATACAATTCCTAAGATTCTTAGTGGCGATATTCACCCCATTAAACAAGATCCCAAAAAAGTTGTATTCTCGCCCAATATTTCTAAAGAGCAAGAAAAAATTGATTTTACAAAGCCGGCTGAAGCAGTCTTTAATCAAATCAGAGCTTTGAGTCCTGACCCAGGCGCTTGGACGATGATCAACAATCAGAGAACAAAGATTTATCAGACTACGGTTGAAAAAATTGATTCTCATCAAGCAATAGGTACAGTTTATGATTTAGGAAAGAAACGGTTAGTAATTGTTTGTGGCGACGGGCAAGGGCTTAGTATTAAAAAGATCCAACCAGCAGGCAAAAAAATGATGGATATTGCTAACTATATGAATGGTTTAGGCAAGAATTTAGAAAAAGGACAACAAATAATAGATGAAAAATAATCCTCGTGAATTAGCAGTCGAAGCACTAACCCGAGTATTCCAAAATAAAGCTTACTCAAATATTGAAATTAATAATCTTTTGAAGAAGTCTGAATTAACAGACGCTGATAGTCGCTTGATGACCAATATCGTTTATGGCGTCATTCAACATAAGTATGTTTTGGAATATCAATTGGAGCCATATATCAAAGATAAAAAACTCGATCTATGGTTGAATTTGTTGTTACAAACGGCAATTTATCAAATGTGTTATTTGGACAAGATTCCACCTCATGCAATCTTGAATGAATCGACAGAAATTGCCAAAAAGCGTGCTAATCAAGGTGCTGCTAATTTAGTAAATGCCGTGTTGAGAAACTTTCAACGTCACGGTGCAAAAGCGATGCCTGGCAAAGAGACGGTTTATGATCTCAGCAAGCTTTACAGTGTCCCACGTTGGCTAGTGGAACTTTTTGATGAACAATTGGGAGTAAAGCAAACGAAAGCTGTACTTGAGACGATCAATCAAGCTTCGAGTGTTTCGATTCGGGTTAATACCAATAAAACAACCGTTGCGGCATTACAAAAAGAGTTGCAGGCAGCAGGATTTGACGTTGAACCAAGTAAAATTTCTCCAGTAGGGTTAGTTTGCGAACATGGCAATCTGGTCGATACCCCTCAGTTCAAGGCTGGATTGTATACCATTCAAGATGAAAGTTCGATGTTAGTAGCTCCTGCTTTGGATTTACAGCCTAATAGTCGTGTACTCGATGCATGTGCAGCTCCAGGTGGAAAAACGACTCACATTGCAAGTTATCTAACGGCAGGTGAAGGTGAGGTCTATGCCTTAGACATACATAAGCATAAGACTAAATTGATTCGAGAAAACGCACAACGCATGGGCTATTCAGATATAATCAGTACAGGGGCAGTTGATGCGCGTAAAGCTAAAGATATTTTGAATACAACTTTCGATAGAATTTTAGTCGATGCCCCATGTTCAGGTCTAGGCTTGATCAGAAGAAAACCAGAGTTGCGTTATTTCCGTCAACCAGAAGACTTAATGAATTTACAAAGAGTTCAACTCCAGATTCTCGACAGTTTGGTCGACTTATTGGAAGTCAATGGTAAGATGGTCTTTAGTACTTGTACCTTCGACAATGAAGAAAATGAACAAGTAGTTGAAAAGTTTTTGGCTGCTCATAAGAACTTTGAGTTAGTACCAGTTAAGCATACTGCAAATCTTGATAAATCAGTCAAAGACGGCATGCTAAAAGTCCTACCAAGCGATTACTTTACAGATGGTTTCTTCATAGCTACTTTCGTTAGAAAAAATTAAAGAGGTAAGGTTCAAACTGATGGAATATGCGTTATTAACTGATGTTGGAAAACTCAGAGAAAACAACCAAGATTACGTAAATGTTTTCAAAAATAAAAAAGATATCGTCTTCGGAATCGTCGCTGACGGTATGGGTGGACACCGTGGTGGCGATGTAGCTTCTGATATGGCTGTATCCCATTTAGGACACAACTTTGAAGAATCTGACGTTGATGATATCGATCAATTACGTGAATGGATCATTCGCGAATTGAGTAAGGAAAACGATCGAATCATTTCTGTCTCCAACCAATTTGATGATTTGAATGGAATGGGGACAACCATGGTCGGCGTTTTCTTTATCGGCACCAAGATGATGGTCGTTAACGTTGGCGATTCCCGTTGTTATATTTATACAGACGGTGAGCTGAAGCAATTGAGCGTCGATCATTCATTAGTCCACGAATTGTTAGAAACTGGACAGATCAGTCCTGAAGAGGCTGAAAATCATCCTCAAAAAAATATTATTACGCAGACACTGGGGGTTTCACAGACTGTGCAGCCTCGAGTGAAGGATTTTGACTTAGTCGATCATTCAATAATTTTGTTGTGCACCGACGGTTTAACCAATATGGTGCCTGAAAATGAAATCAAAGACGTTTTGGCTAAAAAAATTGATTTGGAAGCGAAATGTCATGTTCTGATCGACAAGGCGAATGCTGCGGGTGGAAGAGATAATATTACCGCCTTACTCTTTTCTACTGGAAAAGATGGAGGTAATCACTAGATGGAGAAAGGTTACCTAGTAGGCGGTCGTTATGAGATCCTAGGTACGCTTGGCGAAGGCGGAATGGCCAATGTTTATTTGGCCAATGACACGCTTTTGAACCGGAAAGTTGCAGTTAAAGCTTTGCGGTATGATCTTCAAGATGATGAATCGGTTAAAAGGAGATTTGGGCGTGAAGCCAAGGCAACTAGTGGTCTGTCGAATCCGAATATTGTTAATGTTTTAGACGTTGGAAATGATAATGGTGTCCAGTTCATCGTCATCGAATACGTCGATGGTCCAAATTTGAAAAAATATATCAGAACTCACTTTCCAATTCCTTACCGTGAGGTAGTCGATATTATGAAACAGATCTGTATGGCTGTTTCTGACGCTCACGAACATGGAATTATTCATCGTGATTTGAAGCCAGAAAATATTTTGGTCGATGAAAAGAAAGATCCGATTCAAGTGAAGGTATCTGACTTTGGAATTGCTTTAGCATTGAGTGAACGTTCAATTACGAGAACTAACTCACTATTAGGTTCAGTTCATTACATGTCGCCAGAACAGATCAAAGGACGTTCAGCTACAGTCTTATCAGATATTTATGCTTTAGGGATAATTCTATTTGAATTGTTGACGAAACATGTTCCATTTACTGGTGATACAGCCGTTACCGTGGCATTAAAGCATTCTAAAGAAGAAATGCCTGATTTGAAAAAGATTGATCCCGATATTCCACAACCGTTGGAAAATGTTGTTTTAAAGGCAACCGCCAAGGACCCTGATCAACGTTATCAGTCAGTCAGAGAAATGCGGGATGATCTTAATACTTGTTTGATGCCGGAGCGGGCCAAAGAGCCCAAGTTTATTCCAACGCCGATTGATAACTTGGAAGAGACTCGGGTGATGGAGCCGCTTGATTCAAAAAGTGAAAAATCAGCAACACCAGAAAAAAATTCCAAACGAATGTCGAAGAAACAAAGACGGATCTTATTGCTATCGATCTTGCCGATAGTTTTGTTGTTATTCATAATTGCTATGGTCATCAAGAGCAATCAGGAGACGACGGTTCCTGATCTGTACAATTTGACGTTGAAACAAGCCAACGTGATGTTAAAGAGTTCTAATTTGACCGAAGGCGATATTTCTAAGGAAAATAACGATGATGTGGAAGCAGGGCATGTGATCAAGTCAATTCCAACTAAAGGATTGAAGTTGAAGAATGGTGCTAAGGTCAATTTGGTTATCAGCTTAGGTGCGACTTACTATAAGATGCCAAAACTGATTGGTAAGCAATACGAAGATGTGTCTGATAATTTGAAGAAGCGCGGCTTCAATGTCAAAGTTAAATACAAGGCTACAAACGCTTATCAATCCGGTACGATTTTGGATCAAAGTATTCCTAGTGGCAAAAAAGTTGTCACCAAGAATAAGGCTTTGACTTTAACAGTCGCTAAAGTTAAAACCGTCAAACCAAAGATGGTCAAAGTTCGAGATTTAACTGGCTATAATCTAAAGAGTATTCAAGATTATGCTTCAGAAGCTGGTTTGACCTTAGAGACAAATTACCAGTATTCTGATGATATTGCAGAAGGCATTTTGATTAGTCAAGATCCTGCTGCCAATAGTACAATTAGTCAAGGTGGTACCTTATCAGTTGTCATTTCTAAAGGAGCTGACCCTGACAAGTCAAGTAGCACTAGTGATGATTCAAGCAATAACAGTAACAGTAGTACGTCAGGAACCAAAACAGTTACTAAAGATATAACGATTCCGTACGACAGCAGTGGCAATAATAATGTCACGATATATATTTCAGATGCCACACATAGTATTACCAATGCTTACCGGACAATGACTATAACTAACGATACTCCGGTGACATTGAGTTTTAATTTAAAAGACGGACAGACCGGAGCTTATATAGTTGAACGTGATAATAAGACTGTGTTAGGCGGTTCGGTCAATGGGTGATGTATGGGACGAATAGGTAGAATTATTAAGTCGATCAGTGGCTTCTACGACGTTTTAGATGATGAGAGCGAACAGCTGATTAGAACACGGGCACGAGGAAACTTTCGTAAGCGCAAGATCAAACCGCTAGTTGGTGACAAAGTTAAATATGACGACACTGGTGACCTAGGGTATATTTTGGAAATTTTACCTCGAGAGAACAGTCTAGTGCGGCCGCCAATCAGTAACATTGATCAAGCTATCGTAGTGACTTCAGCTGCGGAGCCAAACTTTTCGAGTAATCTTTTGGATAAGATTTTACTTAATATTGAGCATAATGAAATCGAACCTTTGATCTTTTTGACAAAAGCTGATCTTTTGAATTCTGAAAAGTACCAAGCTTTAAAAGAAATCTTGGCAGGTTATCACCGAGCTGGCTATCAGGTTTTTGATGATCAAGATAGCTATAATGATCATCAAGTTAAGGCTCTTGAAAGTACCTTCAAAGACAAAGTCACGGTTTTTACTGGTCAATCTGGTGCCGGAAAGTCAACCTTGCTGAATCATATTGATACCGAATTGGGATTAGCAACAGCTGAGATCTCTCAAACGTTGAATCGTGGGAAACATACTACTCGGCAAGTGTCGCTCTTTAACATTGCTTTGGGGTTGGTTGCTGATACGCCGGGATTCTCATCGCTTGATTTGTTGGAGATCACTCCTGAAGAATTGCCTAATTTATTTCCTGAGTTTGTGAAATACAGTGTCAATTGTCAATTTCGTGGTTGTCGTCATATTAATGAGCCCAACTGTGCTGTCAAAGAAGCGTTAGCAGAAGGTGAGATAATGAAGAGTCGTTATGACAATTATCTTTACTTTTTGAATGAAATAAATTCTTATAAAAAAAGATATTGAGGAGCTGATTTAAATGACTGTAAAAATTGCACCATCAATTTTATCTGCAGATATTATGAACTTAGAAAGAGATGTTAAAGCCGCTGAAGCCGCCGGTGCTGACGTTTTTCATATTGATATGATGGACGGTAATTTTGTTCCCAATATGTCCTTTAGTCCTGCCGTGGTTGAAGGGATGCACCGAGTTACTGATAAACCACTTGATATTCATATGATGATGGATAATCCTGACTTCTATGTGAAACCAGTGATCGAGGCTGGAGCTAGCACTGTTTTGATTCACGCTGAGAGTACTCGTCATATTTATCGGTCAATCGAATTAGTCAAAAGTTGTGGAGCAAAGGCTGGAGTAGTCATCAATCCGGGCACGCCTCTAGAAACTGTCAAAGAATTGTTTCCTATCATTGACCGTATCTTAGTTATGACTGTCAATCCTGGCTTTGGTGGTCAAGCCTTTATTCCTGGAATGACAAAGAAGATTCAACGTTTGGATCAATTGAGACAAACTGCTGCGGATGATAATTTTGACATTGAAGTCGACGGTGGAATCAATCCTGATACGATTGCACAATGTGCTAAAGCAGGTGCAGACATTTTTGTCGCCGGATCTTATCTGTTTAATGGTCAAACCGGCTTAAAAGACCGTATTGATGGCTTACGTTCAACTGCTTTGGATGCTAAACAATGAAACGGGTAAATGTCTTACTAGGTGGTCCGGTTAGCGAATATCCTAAAGAATTGAGCCAAAGCATCAAGGCCATTCCTGGACCTTGGGTTGGTGCTGACCGAGGCAGTTTCTACTTACTCGAACACGGAGTTGTACCAGATATTGCTGTTGGAGACTTTGACTCGATTGATCAGGCCGAACAACGTCAACTGAGGAAGAATGTTCCCGTGTTTGAAAAATTTCCTCCAGAAAAAGACGATACAGATTCCGAGCTTTGTTTATTAACCGCTAAGGAACATTTTGATGCACAGGAGTATTATGTTTATGGCGCAACTGGAGGTAGGATTGATCACTTTTTAGTTAACCTCTTCTTGCCATTTGATCCAAGATTTTTTAGTTTTTATGATAAGCTATATTTCAAGTCTGCAACGAATACTATTAGATTTTTTAAACCTGGTAGTTATAACGTTTTTCACGAAAATGGAATGAAATATATTGCATTTGTTAATTTAAGTCCAGTGACGCATTTGAATCTCTATGATGCAAAGTATCAATTGCATGATTTCAATGCAGATCATCCCATTAGTTGGGCCAGTAATGAGTTCGTAACTGATTCAATAAACTTTAGTTTTGAGAGCGGCGTAGTTGCCGTAATTCAAAGTTGTGATAAAAAATAAGTCGCATTATCTCAACAAGTCGTTAATTGACGATTTGATAGATAATGTGGCTTATTTTTTTTGTACAATTTATTTTAATCAACTTTTTTAAATAAATATCGAAAATATTATTTGAAATAAACCCTCCATAAACGTTGTTGCAATAAGGAAAATTCAAATCATATAAAAATATTTTAGTAAATGTGAATACAATCACTATATAAATATAAGATAATCAGAGTGAAGAAATCGCTTACAGAGCCTAGGAACAGTATTTCTATCAATTTAAGGAGGATATTCCATGGATCAACAATTGATACTACGGATTCAAAATACCGAAATAATTTTGAGATAGAAACAACGATGAAGACGAGAAATATTCAATAAAAATCATGAAAGATACAAAAGGATAGCAAATCATCTTCAGTTAAAAATCAGCGGTTAAATAGATAACGAATAAAAAATCTTGCTTTGACCAGATATCCTTTAGGAACTTCTTTCGATTAAACAGGAGGAAGCTAAGATGATCATACGTAAAAAGCTACAAAAATTTATAGTTTTAATTACTGCTTTGAGTCTTTTTACAGTATCATGGTCTTCAATATCGCCACAAGTTGTTCAAGCTGGATTAAATAACAATCAGATCAAAACCACAGCAACTGACAGTACCAACGGTCCCAAATCCGAGGAAGCTAAAAAGGTTGTTATGGCCAGTCAACAAAAGGCCGAAGAAGATCAAAATTTTGTTCCAGATTTATCGTCGCCCTTTAAACAAGCTAACCAGTCTCAATCGGAATCACCAGAGTTATTAGATAGTTTGAATTCCCCATTGGTTATTACACCAAGATCGAATTTAGCAACTGGAGATTTAGATTCCACTGGGACATATTATTTGCAAGCAAATGTTTCTTATTTAGTTAGAAGTTATTACAATGATACAAATGCGGCAAATAGTACATATATTACTGTCTATAAAGCAGATGGTTCAATTGCCACTCAGGATCTTGTCAGTTTTACACTCTACGAAAATACTGATAAGAACTCGACTAAATATACGGTAGCGGCTGGTGGTAAAAGTAAAACGAATAAGATGGGTGACAAACTTTCTGATGTTAACAATGCTACTAAATCTGGGCTCATCTTCGTTAATACATATAAGCCCGTTGGAATAGGTGGGGGATCGATTCCTGAGGCTATTTACCCTTCCGGTAACTCGTGGTACCCAGTTATGGTATCAGCCACGGTTAAAACTGACCAAGGAACGAATGCAAATCCATATTTGACTGTTTATCAGGCAGATATTAAGGGAACCGTAGGTTCATCCGTTCAGCTTTTCCCAGGTTCTAAAGTTAAAATGTGGTTGAATGATGATATAGCCACAAGAGTATTAGCGGATAATATAAATTATGCTAGAAATGAATTGAAAAATAAAAACATTGCTTCATTGGATGGAAACGTCAAGATAACGTGGAATGTTTGGACAAAAAATGGCAATAAAGGTATATTCCTTAAGACTAGAGAATCAAACTTAATTGATTACACTACTGATCTTAACCAAACAGTTGATCTTTCAAAGATGGATCAGAAATCCTTGAAGTTTGAGCATAATTTCTTTGTAGAAGGCTATTTACAGGATAATTATGTTTTTGTGGATATCGAATTGGGTTATATGACCAAAAAGCCGATTTTGGGTTCAAGCAAACATGCCACATATCGGACTCGAATCGGTAGTTACTATATTAGACCTAGTATAGTTGAACCTATAAAAGCTCCTGTCGTCTCTATGAATAACACTGTTAATAATATGACTGATCCAGGTAAAGATGAAATTGATGCAGAGGGAAACGTCTATACAATTAACCACACCAGTGAAGGTGATATGGTTAAATACAGCAGTAATCTGCGAGTAAATTACGAAGAAGGAGATTCATTAGGCCAGGTACAAGATGGTAAATATGAAGTTTCGATTCCCAAAGGTATGAGTATTACGAACGCCTATTTAGAAGGGGTCTCATCAAATGTTTCAGGTGGCGAGTTCATTGATCCTGAATATATCAATATCACTGATGATCCAAATGATGCTACTAAACAAATTTTAACAATCAGTAATATTCTTTTGAAGGAAAGCACTAGTGTCAGTACTTCTCAAAATGACTTTAAGTTGACTTTTGATGGCAAGATTCCAGAAGGCATGGATAAATCGCATTCATTTACTCCGACCTTTGATGGAATAGGATTTTATGATTCAGCTTGGGAACCAGTGTATGTCGACAAAGCGACCGGTAAACAGAACAATATAAATTTTGATGATGAGGTTGACGAAGGCGAAATAACTATTCATCCGCAAGATATCTCATACGGTACAATGCATCCCTTTGTCGATCAAGATTTATTGAAGGGGCGTGAGACTCCCGATGCCGCACAAGATATTTTGGATGTGAAAGATTCTCGGGCTAACAAGCAGTCAGTTACCATTTCCCTGCAAGCTGCTCCACTAAGTAACAAAGAAATTGGAGATTTTCCTGGAAATTTGGTCTTCATAGACAATTCGGGTGTCAGCCACAGTTTGGAAAACGACAATATTGTCAATATTTTTAAATCAAATGACGGAGAAGAAGTCATGCCAATAAATTGGGTAAAAGACAAAGGATTGTTATTGAGTATTAAGAAGAATAAGAATATTCCTGCTGGAACGTATGAAACTACACTTAATTGGTGTGTGACAAACTCATTGTAAAAAAATAGATAAAATAATCCCGCTATTAATGACTAAAAATCATTTATAGCGGGATTTTATTGTTCAAATTAGTATACAGCTATTTCCTAAATAAATGGTTTTTAGGGATGCGACCACTGACGTGGACTTTGGAAGCAGCGTCGAATTTAAAAATTATATCATCAACTTTAGGGGAGGTATCTTTGACGGTCAGTTGACTTTCAAAGATATTAATCTGAGGCTTCGGAGTCGTAAATTGGAGCTTTATTCCCGTCAAGCTTGAATAACTTTTTAAGGCGATATTCATTCTTGACCCAGAGTCGATAATCAAATCACTAAAATAGGTTTGTGAGTGATGGCGTAGACTTAGCAATTGCTTAATGGTTGCATGTTTTAAATAGGCCTGAGAATTTTTTTGAAATAGCCAGTCAATCATCGTATTCTCAGCATAAAATTGACTATTCTCTAAAGAAAGGCCGACAGCACGCGTTTTTGTGCTCGTCTTAATCTGAGAATCTGTTAAAGAAATCCCAGAGTTTTGACAATAAACAGCGTCCCAATTGTCAAGAGAATCTCGATGAATTGTGATTGCTTGACCATATAATCTAGCCTGATCATAAATTGCCACAGCATTGTCAGCTAGGTTGCTGAAGTGGATAGTTAAGTTTTTTAACAGAACCACAGCCTGATTACCGATATTTAAATTACAATTTAAAACAACTTCTTCTTTATTTTGTCCTAAACCAGTGATGTTAATGTTTTGATTAATATTAAAGTATTGGAGGTCAGCTTTTTTGAAATAATTTCCAGGCATTAGTTGTAAGGTGTCACCAGGCTTTGCTGCTTGAAAAGCTGCGATGAACTCGGTTTCCTTGTGACTTGATCGTCCAACGATGAATGTACTCATTATTTCCTCCATTTCTTTTTAGTTGTAAAATAAAAGAGACTAACATATAATTGTTAGTCTCTTTTAGATAATTAAGTGATAATTATACACGAGTAACTTTTCCTGATTTCAAAGCTCTAGCTGAAACCCAAACACGTTTAGGCTTACCGTCAACCATAATACGAACTTTTTGCAAGTTTGGCTTCCAAGAACGTTTTGATTGGTTAAGAGCGTGTGAACGTTTGTTACCGAACACTGTTTTACGGCCTGTAATAATATCTTTTGCCATGGGACCGACCTCCTTTGGCTACATGTTTTTTCTTTAAAATATCACCTGACTAATTTACCATAACTAAGAATTGAAATCAATAGAGTATTTCGGGATAAATCTGCTTTAATGTTGTTTAATTCTTTAATTACAAATGTTGCTATGATAGAATTTTATTGTTTATGATAGATTCGGTCCATGAATAGGAGGATCCAGAGATGGCAGTTACAATTAAAACAAAACATGGTGAAATTGATGTTTCAACCAATACTGTTGCCACAATCGTTGGTGGTGCTGCATCTGATATCTACGGAATCGTAGGTATGGCAAGCAAGAACCAATTTCGTGACGGTATGAATACAATTTTGAACCGTGAAGACTTTTCTAGAGGTATAGTTATTCATCAAGAAGATGGTAAACTGGCTGTTGATGTCTACATAATCGTCGGATATGGAATCAAGATTTCCGAAGTGGCAAAAAATTTAAAAGAAAAAGTAAAATATAACCTAGAAACAATGCTTGGAACGCCAGCTGGCACTGTTAATGTCTATGTTCAAGGCATCAAAGTCTTGGACGACGTCGAATAGGTAAAGCTGGTTGGAGGGGAAACTTTTGAGCAAAGAACTAATTACCAAAAAAGAATTTTCGGATATGGTGCGAGTTGCTTCGCATCGTCTTGAAAAGAATGCTAAGTTTGTTAACTCATTGAATGTCTTTCCGGTCCCAGATGGCGATACCGGAACTAATATGAGTTTGACGATTCAGAGCGGTTTTAAAGCTGTTAATGAATCTGAGAGTGATCATGTTGGAACATTAGGAAAAGCACTCGCTAAGGGCCTCTTAATGGGTGCCCGTGGTAATTCAGGTGTTATTACTTCACAAATCTTTCGTGGCTTTTCAAAGAGTATCGAAGATAAGGATACTTTGACGGCACTAGATTTGGCTAAGGCATTCGATGATGGTGTAAAAACGGCTTATAAGGCAGTAATGAAACCAGTTGAAGGGACCATCCTTACGGTTGCAAGGTTTGGTGCAGAAGCTGGTATGAAACAAGTCCAAAGTACTGACGACATTGCAGAAGTTATGAAAGCAGTCGTTTCTGGTGCTAAGGTTGGGCTTGAAAAGACGCCATCACTTTTGCCAGTTTTAAAAGAGGTCGGCGTTGTTGACTCTGGTGGTCAAGGCTTGGTCTTTATCTATGAAGGCTTTTTGGAAGGCTTGACTGGTCAAAGCGGCGATGAGGAGTATATCCCTGACGAACGTGATATGACAGAAATGGTCAACGCTTCACATCATCAATCAGTCCAAGGCCAATTCAATACCGATGATATTAAGAATGGTTACTGTACAGAAATGATGGTTGAACTAGGTAAGAACCCAACTACTGACGAGAAGTTCGATAACGAAAAATTACGCAGTTATTTGGATGGTCTAGGCGATTCCCTAATTTGCGTAGCTGACGATGAAGTGGTCAAAGTTCATGTTCATACTAATTATCCATACAAGGTATGGGCTGCAGGACGTAAGTATGGGGCTTTGGTTAAGATCAAGATCGATAACATGAGACTTCAGCACGAAACAATTGTTGATGAAAATCAACCAACTGAACAACCAGCTGCTCAAGAACCAATCGATTATGCAGTGATTGCAGTTTCTTCTGGTCAAGGACTCAGTGATCTATTCAAGAGTTTGGGCGTAACTCATGTTATCAGTGGTGGTCAGACTATGAATCCATCTACTAACGACATTGTTGATGCTATCAATCAATCTAATGCCAAACGAGCTTTGGTCTTGCCAAATAATGGCAATATTATTATGGCTGCAAAGCAGGCAGTTGATTTAGTCGATATTCCAGTTGCAATTGTTGGTTCAAAGACGATTTCTCAAGGAATGACAGCCATGCTTTCGTTCAACCCTGAAGCAGAATTAGAAGAAAATGAAGCAAACATGGAAGATTCACTTGATACGGTCAAGAGTGGTCAAGTTACTCAAGCAATCCGCAATACCGAAATTGACGGATTGAAGATCGTCAAGGGTCACTACATGGGAATTGTCGATGGTAAAATCGTGGTCGATAACGAAGATATCATTGCTACTACCGAACAAATGCTTGATGAGATGATCGATGAAGATAGCGAAGTGATCACGATCCTTGTTGGAGCTGATGGTAATGATGATGATGCACACAAGATTGCTGATTATCTAGACGATAAATATGCTGACTTAGAGACAGAAATTCATCAAGGGGATCAACCGGTTTATCCATACTTGATCTCAGTTGAATAAATAAATTAATTCAAGGAGGCAGTGATGAAACTTTTCGTTTTGTCATGGCCTCTTTAACTTTTCAGATATTTTTTAGAAAAAGGAGAGTGATTTTTGATGGATCTACGGAAAGTTTCTTTGGCACAGTTGCCAGGTGTTGGGCCCAAAAAATTACAAGCGTTACAGTCATTAAATATTAATAATGTTTATGACTTGCTGTTTTACTTTCCTTTTCGCTATGAAGATATGCAAGCTAAGTCAATTGATGAGGCGCTTGATCAAGAAAAAATCCTCTTAAAAGGTGTTGTCGCTAGTGAGCCAGTAGTCGCCCGATTTGGCTATAAGAAGAATCGTTTGAATGTTAGGATCTTAGTCGATAGTGAGTCGATCATGGTGACTTTTTTCAATCAGCCTTGGTTGAAGGATAAGTTTGAGACTGGACAAGATGTGGCGGTTTATGGAAAATGGAACGAGAATCGGCGTTCTTTGACGGGGATGAAGGTAATCGGCGTGAACGATAATTCTGTGGACTCAGTTTATTCAGCCAATAAACACATTCATCAGAAAACGCTGATTAATTTGATTAAGGTTGCTTTTGAGCAATATCATGATCAAATCGAAACGATTATTCCGCTATATTTGCGAACCAAATATAAGCTTTTGGATGATGAAAAAATCGTTGCAGGAATGCATTTTCCCCAATCTCAAGAACAAAGTGACCAGGCGAGACGCAGTGCAAAATTTCGCGAGTTCTTCTTGTTTCAATGCGGTTTACAGAGTATTAAGCGTCACGACGATCAGACAAATGTGGGAATCAGCGAACAATACGATCAAAAATTCATTGATCAGTTCATTTCTAATTTGCCGTTTGAATTGACTAAAGCTCAAAACCGAGTGGTCAAAGAAATTTTGGAAGATATGTCTTCCAGCCATCATATGAACCGATTGTTGCAAGGTGATGTGGGTTCTGGTAAAACTATTGTGTCAGTAATTGCCATGTTGGCCGCTGTCACAGCAGGTTATCAGACCGCTATAATGGCACCAACAGAAATCTTGGCTCAACAACATTTTGATAAAATTAGTCGGTTATTGGTGCCATTGAAAATTAAAACAGCATTGTTAACAGGTTCTTTGACCAAAAAAGAACATGATTTTATTGCGGATGATATTAAAAAAGGCAAGACCAATGTAATAGTAGGTACGCATGCCTTGATCCAGGAGAGTGTAAACTTTAAAAATTTGGGCTTGATCGTGATTGATGAGCAGCATCGGTTCGGAGTCAACCAAAGAAAGGCGTTGCGCCAAAAGGGGCAAAATCCTGATGTTTTAGCAATGACAGCCACGCCAATTCCCAGAACTTTGGCTATTACTACGTATGGGGATATGGATGTTTCGAGAATTGACCAATTGCCTGCGGGACGTAAAAAAATCGAGACCTACTGGATTCGGAGTCAAAAAATCGAACAGATGTATCAATTCGTGCAAAAAGAATTGGCCACTGGCGCACAGGTCTATGTCGTCACGCCATTAATTTCCGAATCAGAGTCGATGGATTTAAAAAATGCTGAATTGATTTATGATAAATTCAATGAGTTATTTGGTCAGAAGTATCAGATTGGGATTCTGCATGGACAAATGCCAAATGATCAAAAAGAATCGGTAATGAATGACTTTTCGAATAAAAAGATCGATGTCTTAGTTTCAACTACTGTGATTGAGGTTGGAGTTGATGTACCTAATGCCACAGTAATGGTAATATACGATGCCAACCGTTTTGGGCTGTCACAATTGCATCAGTTACGTGGTCGTGTGGGACGTGGAGATAAACAATCTTATTGTATTTTAATTGCAGATCCCAAGAATGAATCGGCTGCCGAAAGAATGAAGATTTTGACTTCAACTAATGATGGCTTTGTTCTGGCGGAAGAAGATCTGAAAATGCGTGGTGCCGGAGACTTGTTAGGAAATCGACAATCAGGCTTGCCTGAATTTAAGGTCGGTAATCCTATCAATGATTTTAATATTCTAGAGATTGCTCAAGAAGAAGCCAGTCATCTATTTGAAGATGAGCAGTTGATCAATAGTCAAGAAACTTTGAATCTAAAGAAGTTTATTGATAATGAATATGAACAATTAAATAATTTTGATTAGTGAGGGAACGAAATGAAAATTGCTGTAGATGCTATGGGTGGCGACAATGCACCTCAAGTTATCGTCGAAGGGATCGAACAAGCTCGTGATGAGTGGAAGGATCTAGAATTCGTCTTGTATGGAAAAGAAGATAGTATCCGTAAGTTTCTCAAAAATGACGAGCGTATTACGATCGTTAACACTGATGAACAGATTCTAGGAACGGATGAACCAGTTAAGGCGATTCGCTCTAAGAAGAAAGCTTCGATGGTTTTGGCTGCCAAATCAGTTAAAGATGGTGAAAATGACGCTCTGTTCTCATTAGGCAATACTGGAGCTTTGTTAGCAGCGGGAATTTTTATCGTAGGTCGGATCAAGCAAGTTTCACGTCCAGCTTTAATGCCTACCTTGCCAGTAACTAATTCAACTTTAGGCGTCAATATGTTAGATGTTGGTGCTAATGCCGAAGCTAAAGCTAGTTACTTACAACAATGGGCTGTTATGGGATCGATCTATACTCATGATGTGAAAAAAATTGCTGAACCGCGTGTGGCACTTTTGAATAATGGCTCTGAATACGATAAAGGTGACACTTTGCACAAAGAGGCTTATCAGTTGTTGAAAAAAACTGAGGGGATCAACTTTATCGGGAACGTGGAATCTGGCGATATTTTAGCTGGTGTGGCTGATGTGATCGTCACTGATGGTTTCACTGGTAATGCGGCTTTGAAGGCGACTGAAGGTACGGCCACAATTTTGTTACATCAACTAAAAGATGCCTTGCTAAATAACGGTATCTTTACTAAAATGGGTGCAGCTATCGTTGCGCCATCTTTGAAGGGTCTTAGAAAAATGTTTGACACTTCTCAAGCTGGCGGAGCTGTTTTATTGGGCTTGAAGTCACCAGTGATCAAAGCCCATGGTGCCGCTGATAGTAAGACGGTCTATTATACCGTTAAACAAATTTATGATATGTTATCTAACGATACAATTAATAAAGCCAACAAGTATTTTGAGAAAATGAGTGAAGAATAAGGAGAACTCCATGACAGAACAAGAAGTTTTTGAAAAAATCGTCGCATTGATTGCTGATAAATTTGAGGTTGATGCATCTACTATTACTAAAGAAACATCCTTTACAAAGGATCTAGACGCAGACTCGATTGACCTTGTTGAATTTGTCCTAGAACTTGAAGATGAATTTGGTTCAGAGATTCCAGATGACGATGCAGAAAAAATCACAACTGTTGGTGAAGCGGTAAATTATATTTCATCACATCAAAAATAAGGCCACCAGGTCTTTTTTTTTTATCCAGCCAATTTTTAACATAAAAGTTTAGTATAATTAGTATTATTGGAAAGGGGATTAGCTATGTTAGATCCAAAATTCTTAGAATTTCTAGATAAAAGTTATGGAATTAAATTTAACGACAAACATTTAGTTGAACGAGCAATGACTCATTCTTCTTTTGATAATGAACATAAAGAGCTGGGAATTGGGGACTATGAACGTTTGGAGTTTTTAGGCGATGCAGTCCTAGAAATCAATATTTCTCGTTACCTCTTTGAAAAATATCCTAATTTACCTGAAGGTAAATTGACACGCTTAAGGTCTGATATTGTTCGGACTGATAGTTTTGCTCGTTTTGCCAAGGAAATTCAAATCGACAAGTATTTGTTGATCGGTAAAGGTGAAGAAAAGCAAGGTGCCCGTCAAAGACATACGCTGTTAGAAGATATCTTTGAAGCCTTTAATGGTGCACTATACCTCGATCAAGGCAATCAAGTGGTCAATGACTTTTTAAAGAAGATCGTTTATCCACATATTGATTCTGGTGAATTTTCAGAAGATACTGATTTTAAGACTCACTTACAAGAAAAGTTACAAGAGTCTGGTGAAGTTGAGATTGATTACAAAGTGATCGATGAAGAAGGTCCCGACCATGATAAGAAGTTTAAGGTAGAATTGATCGCCGACGGTAAAATTCTGTCCAAAGGTTTGGGATACAGTAAGAAGCATGCTGAACAAATGGCAGCTAAGAGAGCGTTAGAAGAATTATAGGAGTTTTGAGTTTATGCCATTAAAATCATTAACGATCAATGGGTTTAAATCTTTTGCTGATAAAACAAAAATTGATTTCACCAGTGGAATTACTGGAATTGTTGGACCCAACGGGAGTGGAAAATCGAATATTACAGAAGCCATTCGTTGGGTAATGGGTGAACAATCAGCCAAGAGTTTACGCGGAGACAAGATGGTCGATGTGATTTTTGCTGGTAGTGCCACGCGTGCACAGATGAATCGGGCTGAAGTAGTCTTAGAGTTTGATAATCATAATCACGAACTAAAATCGTCGCAAGATGACATCATTATTTGTCGACGTTTATTTCGCAATGGTGATACTGAATTTTTAATCAATAATAAGCAATGCCGGTTGCGAGACATTACTGAACTATTTATGGATTCAGGAATGGGCAAGCAATCATTCTCGATTATTTCCCAAGGACGAGTTGAGGAAATTTTCAATAGTAAACCAGTCGAACGTCGCAGCATCATCGAAGAATCAGCCGGGGTAGCTTTATTTAAGCAAAAGAAGCAACAAGCTGAGACGAAAATGACTGAAACGACTGACAATTTGCATCGGGTGTCAGATATTGTCTCTGAACTATCTAAACAAGTTGAGCCACTGAAAAAGCAAGCCAGTATTGCCCGGGACTATAAAGCACAAAAAGCCCAGTATGACAGTATTTACCAAAAAATCTTGACGATAGAGATCAAGAATTTATCGGCGCAAAAGCATCAAATCGAGAAAAATTTGCGGGAAGTTAAACTTAGCTTACAAAATATTTCTCAACAAGTTAAACAAGCTAATCAACAAGTTGAAGCTAATAATCAAAAAGTTCACGAATTAACGAGTCAGATCGATGATACACAAACTAAGTTAACTGAGTCGACAAAGACTTTGGAAATTTATAACGGTAAAGTGGCAGTGGCTGATGAACGTAACGGCTTCAATACGTCAAACAAACAGTCGCTCAATTTGCAATTAGAAAATCTGCAAGCGAGTCAAACTAAAAATCGTTCAAAACTAGTGGAATCGAATCAAAAGTTGGACGAATGTAAGCAACAGATCAAGCAATATGAAGATCAACTAAATGAGATTCAGCAATTAAAACAGAAAACACCAGCCGATTTACAACAAAATATTAATGATTTACGAAATGATTATGTTAATTACTTGCAAGATCAGGTTTCTAACAATAATGAGCAGAAGTTTTCACAACGCCAATTGGAGCGAATTGATAATACGATCAAGGAACAACAATCCCAATTGACACAAGTTACGGCAAATTTGAATGATTCTAATCAAGACAATGATTCCATTGAGCAACAGATCAAAAAGCTGGTCGATGACAATCAATCTCTGATTCACCGTAGTCAAGAATTGACACAACTGGTCGATCAAATTACAGAAAATGGTAAAAAAGAGAATAATAATTACCTAAAAGTGCTAGAGAGCTTACAAGAAATTAAGGCTCGCAAACGTGTTTTGGAAAATATGGAACAAGAGCATGCTGGATTTTTTGAAGGTGCTAAGAATGTTTTGAATAATAAGCAGCAGATTTCAGGAATCATTGGTGCCGTAGCAGAATTGATTACAGTCCCTAAAGAATATCAATTAGCTATTGAGACGGTTGTCAGCAACCAATTGCAGTCGATTGTTACTGAAGATGAAACGTCCGCTAAACAAGCTATTGGTTATTTGCGTCAAAGCCGGGGCGGTCGAGCAACTTTCTTACCTTTGAGCGTTATTCAGCCACGGAATATTTATGCTAATGATTTGAACAAAGCGCAAGCAATCGTCGGTTTTGTTGGAGTCGCTAGTGATTTAGTCCAATATGATTCTAAAGTTGAAAGTATCGTCAAGAATATCTTAGGAAATCTGTTGATTGCTAAAGATATCAATGTGGCAACGCAAATATCAGCAGCCGTTAATCGCAAATACCGAGTAGTTACTTTAGATGGTAACGTGGTTAATGCGGGTGGTTCTTTGACTGGTGGTCAGCAACGTCGAGTCAACTCTAGTTTGTTGACCAGAAAAGATGAATTGCAAACTTTGAGTAGTGAATTGTCGAAGCAAGAATTGTTGCTGGATCAAAAACAAACGACGGTTCAGGATCTACGTAATCAATTGACCAAAGTAAATGCTGAAAAGAAAGTTGTCGATGAGAAGCTTTCCCAATTCAATCAAGCTAAGAGTCAATTGGAGAACCAAATCTCGACTTCTCAAAATGAAGCCAAGCATTTCAGTGAACGCTTAGATGTTATCAAGTATAATTTATCTAAGAACCAAACTGAGCAAAAGGAACTTCAAACTAATTTAACTGCTCAAAAAGCTGCGGCCGAGAAAATTAGTCAAAGTATTGAGCAGACGCAGGCTCAAATTGATCAAAAGCAAAAACTTTTAACCGATTTTGATGCCGAATTGCAATCAATTACTAAGCGTGAGCAGGACTTGCAGACGCAATTGGCTGTGGTTAAGAGTAATCATGCCAATCAAGCTAGTCAAAATCAGGACCTAAAAGCTTTAGTGGATTCAGAAACTAAGCAAATTGAAAACATCAAAGAACAATTGCAGACGCTTGATTCCGAGAAGAGTCAATTAGACTTGAACAGTTCGGAAGTTAAGCAAAAAATCGTTCAATTGCAACAAGATATTACCAGTTTGCAAAAACAAGTTTCCGACTTGAAAGCTGAGCGTGAGCAACAACAGAGTTTGGCTACTGAATTAAATTCCAAAGCCCAACGGAATTTTGACCTACAAAAGAGTGCCTCAGATGAGCAAGAAACTTTGGCCATCAAAAATACTAAGCTGTCCAACCAGATTGATAGCCGTTTGGATATTCTCTCGAAAGATTATCAATTGACATATGAAGCTTCATTGTTAGCTCTGAAACAAGCAGACTACGATCCTGACGAACTTCAAAAGGAAGCTCGTTTGCTAAAAATGGGTATTGAAGAATTGGGTACGGTCAACTTGTCAGCAATTGAAGAGTACGATAAGGTCAAAGATCGTTATGAATTTCTCACGCAACAACAAAATGACCTGCTTCAAGCACGAACTCAGTTACTTGATACGATGACGGAGATGGACAAAGAAGTTACAACTCGTTTCAAGAAAACTTTTGATGAGGTTGCAGCAGCCTTTGAAGAGATTTTTCCAGAAATGTTTGCTGGTGGTCGAGCTAAGTTAGTCTTGACGGAACCAGATAATCTTTTGGAAACAGGGATTGAAATTATCGCCCAGCCACCAGGGAAGAAATTCCAGCACTTGAGCTTATTATCAGGTGGCGAAAAAGCCTTAACCGCCATCACCTTGTTATTTGCAATAATCAAAGTAAAACCTGTACCATTCTGTATTCTTGATGAGGTCGAAGCTTCACTTGATGACGCAAATGTTTATCGTTTTGCAAATTACTTAAATGAATATGATGACAATACTGAATTTATCGTTATCACGCACCGTAAGGGAACGATGATGAATGTCAATCGCTTGTATGGTGTGACGATGGAAGAGTCTGGGGTATCTCGGATGCTATCAGTTGAAGTCAAAGAATAGGAGTTAACTTATGGGATTATTTGACCGTATTAAAAAAGCTTTCTCAGGTAATGATGATTCAAAAGAGGAACCAAAG
This sequence comes from Companilactobacillus sp. FL22-3, assembly GCF_054881455.1. Classification (NCBI taxonomy): domain Bacteria; kingdom Bacillati; phylum Bacillota; class Bacilli; order Lactobacillales; family Lactobacillaceae; genus Companilactobacillus; species Companilactobacillus sp. FL22-3. The sequence continues at coordinate 121,690 of NZ_JBTYYZ010000002.1, forward strand.
AAAACAACTCCTGAAGAAGGACAAAAAGAAGCTACGGAATCAGACCAAGAGGCTGTTGAAGAGAAGTCAACTGAAGCTCAAACATCAACCGAAACTTCAGAGCCAACTGAAGAAACTGACCAACAAGCTGAACCAGAAGTTACTGATAGTAATCAATCAGTAGCTGATACTACAGAAGAATCAGCCGTTGAGACGGATACAACAGAACCAGCAAAAGACTTGGCTCATGAAGAAAAAGCGACTGATGATAAAGAAACCGTTGCACCCTCAAATACGGCAACTACTGAAAAATCTGCCGAACCTGAAGTACAAAAGAGTCAAACAACTGAGACAAAAACGATTGAACCTGATGCTACTGCAGAGGCTTCTCAGCCAGCAAATGAAGAAGCACCAGAGGTTTCAGAAGAAGTTGAAACTGATGAACCCAAAGATGATGTGAAAGAATACGACGAAGGCCTCAAAAAAAGTCGTAATTCTTTCAGTTCACGTTTAAATCATTTTTTGGCTAATTTTAGAAGTGTCGATGAGGATTTCTTTGATGATTTGGAAGAATTGTTGATTGAGTCTGATGTTGGTTACGAAACAGCTCTTAGAATTTCTGACGAATTGCGTGAGGAAGTTAAGTTAGAGAATGCCAAGAAGAAATCTGATGTTTCAAAAGTTATTGTCCAGAAGTTAGTTGATATGTACGGTGAAGAAGGTAAAGACGAAGATAATGCCTTGAAATTCAGTAGCGACAACACGCCAACAATTTTTCTCTTTGTCGGTGTCAATGGTGCTGGTAAGACTACAACTATCGGTAAACTAGCTCATCGTTATGAACAAGCTGGTAAAAAGGTCCTATTAGCCGCTGGCGATACCTTTAGAGCGGGCGCCATCGAACAACTGCAAGAGTGGGGTAAACGTGATGGTGTGGCTGTTCAAGCTAGTAAAGCTCATACCGATCCAGCTTCGGTAGTTTATGATGCTGTTCAAAGAGCCATCAATGAAGACTTCGATATCTTACTAGTTGATACTGCTGGTCGTTTGCAAAATAAAGAAGGTTTGATGCGGGAGTTGGAAAAGATTAAACGTGTTATTACCCGTGAATTGCCAGATGCACCGCAAGAAGTATTGTTAGTACTCGACGGTTCGACTGGTCAAAATGCCTTGAGTCAAGCTAAACAATTTAATGAAACAACCGATGTCTCTGGAATTGTTTTGACAAAACTTGATGGTAGCTCGCAAGGTGGGGTCGTCTTGGCTATCCGTAATGAATTACATATTCCGGTCAAATTGGTTGGTCTAGGTGAACAAATGGATGACTTACGGGACTTTGATCCAGAGAAGTTTGTCTATGGGCTCTTCAAGGAATTGATCGTAGGAGAATCCAATAAATAAAGATGGATATCGATGAAACGACCCGAGTAAACTTGCTCTATAATTTTTATCATTCGTTGTTGACTAAAAAGCAGAGTCGCTATTTAGATTTGTACTATGTCGAAGATTTTTCTTTGAGTGAAATTGCCGAGCAACTACAAGTTTCTCGCCAAGCGGTTTTAGATAACTTGCATCGTTCAGTCAATTTGTTAGAATCATTTGAGAAAGAACTTGGCTTGATTGAGAAGACCAAAGAAATCGATGACATTTCCGAACAGCTCGATCAGTTAGTTCAGAAAAAGTATGCCAATGATAAGGAATTATTAGGATTAGTAAGAAGAATTTCTAAAATAAATGAAATGTAGGAGTAGAGTATGGCTTTTGAAGGATTAAGCGAACGTTTAAACAAAGTTTTCTCTTCACTGAGAGGTAAGGGTAAACTTTCCGATGAAGATATTCGTAAAGTAATGCGTGAAGTAAGAATGGCCTTACTAGAAGCGGATGTTAACTTCGACGTAGTTAAGAAATTCGTCAAGTCGGTGAGAGAACGTGCATTAGGCGCTGAAGTAATGGAAAGTTTGACGCCTTCGCAACAAGTTGTCAAAATCGTTGATGAAGAATTAACTAAGATCATGGGACAAGAAGCAGTTCCATTGAATAAGTCCAAGCATATTCCAACGATTATTATGATGGTTGGTTTGCAAGGTGCTGGTAAAACTACGACAGCCGGAAAATTAGCTAACCGACTCAAGAATACTGAAAAGGCACGTCCACTCTTCATTGCTGGAGACGTTTATCGTCCTGCTGCGATTGAACAATTGAAGACGATTGGACAACAGCTTGACGTACCAGTTTATGATGAAGGAACAGATCATGATCCAGTTGATATTGTTAAAAATGGTCTAAAAGTTGCTGAAGAGAATAAAAATGATTATGTCATTATTGATACCGCTGGACGATTAGAAATTGACGAGCAGTTGATGGACGAGTTGCAAAGGATCAAGGAATTAGCCCATCCTGATGAAATCCTCTTTGTCGCTGACTCAATGACGGGTCAAGTTGCAGCTAAAGTTGCTCATGGATTTGACGAACAACTAGATATTACCGGTGTTGTTTTGACTAAGTTGGATGGTGATACCCGTGGTGGTGCTGCCCTTTCAATTCGTGATGTTACTGGTAAACCTATCAAGTTTATCGGTCAAGGTGAAAAACTCGATCAGTTAGATGTCTTCCATCCAGACCGAATGGCTAACCGTATCCTCGGAATGGGTGATATGTTAACTCTGATCGAAAAAGCACAGACTGATTACGATGAAAAACAAGCCCAAGAAGTAGCTGAAAAAATTCGTGAAAATAGTTTTGACTTCAATGATTTTATCGACCAAATGGATCAAGTACAAAAGATGGGTCCTTTGGATGAAATTATGAAGATGATTCCAGGCATGGCCAATAATCCACAATTAGCTAATATCAATATTAGTGAAAAAGATATTGCTCATTTGAAGGCAATCGTTTATTCTATGACGCCGGCTGAACGAGAAGATCCTGATCTGTTGAATCCTTCTCGGCGTCGTCGGATTGCGGCTGGTTCTGGACAAAGCGTTCAAAACGTCAACCGAATGATCAAACAGTTCAAACAATCCCGTGATATGATGAATAAGATGAGTAAAGGTAATATGGCGGGAATGGAACAATTGATGGGCAATGGTGTTCAAGGTCGTCTAGGTAAGATGGCTATGAAATCAATGGTTCGTCGCAATAAGAAGAATAAGAAAAAACGTCTCAAGAAAATCAAACGTTTTAAATCATAATTACTTTTTTAACTCAATAGTCCAGTGAAGTTACCACTTATCGAGGGTTCTTCACTGGACTTTTTGTATGGAGAAATGTTTGTTTTTCAATGAAATTCATCATTCTTGAGGGATAAAAATTATGTAACGGAATTGAAACGATAATCGGGAATTATTGCGTTATACTATAAAATGTAAGTTATAGGAAATAGGGGACTTAAATAATGCAAAAAAAATCAATTATTTTTGGAATAATGCTTTTTTGTTTAGGGATGATTAGTTTAATCTTTACAGGTCAAGAAGTTTCGGCTTCTGCAATCAATGATTATATTGTCAGCAATAAAATCGAGCCAGTTTCGGTGACCTATCGTGAAGGAACCTTTAATAATTGGTATGGTTATGAAAATGGTGTCGGTAAGCCCGAAGGGGTAGTGGTGCATGATACTGCTGTCGATGGAGACTCAGCCCATGCTGAAGAACAATCTTTCAATAATCATTGGCAACAATATCAAGCTTATGTTCACGCTTTTGTCGATGCCGGCAATATTATCCAGATCCACAACACAGACTATATGGTTTGGGGAGCCGGACCAATTGCTAATTCGAAATTTATTCAAGTTGAATTGTGTCATTCTTCTTCAAAAGATGCCTTTGCTAGATCAGTTGCTAACGATGCTTACTACATTGCCTCAAAATTGATTCAGTATCATCTAGCTGATATTCCTGGTAAGACGGTTTTGTCGCACAAACAAACTGCCCAGATGTGGCATCAAACTAATCATGTTGACCCAGATGAATACTTTGTACGCTTTGGTTACGACATGAATCAATTCAATGATTTGATCAGTCTGTATTACAATAATTTGCAAGCTTATCATTCAGTTTACGGTAACACCACTAATAATGCTGGCGTTTCAGCTCGTGGTGTCATTACCGTTGATAACAAGAATGGTAATTTCGTTCCGCTAGTAGCTTTTGATGCAAATGGCAAGACCAGAGTCATTGAAAACCGTGGTTTGGCTAATAATACTCCCTGGTACACAGACCAAGTGAAGAATTATGCTGGCGTAGATTACTGTCGAGTTGCAACGAACGAATGGGTTGCTAAGAACTACGTTGTTTAAAAAAATAAGAACTGTAAAGAAAAAAACTTTACAGCTCTTATTTTTTTGTGTATACTAACAAAGTTAAGTATTTAGGAGGAAACAAACATATGTCAGTTAAGATCAGAATGAAACGCATGGGTTCAAAATTACGCCCATTTTATAGATTAGTAGTTGCAGATTCACGTTCACCACGTGATGGCCGCTTTATCGAACAAGTTGGTTACTACAACCCAATCTCACAACCAGAAGAAATTAAGTTAGATGACGACAAGATCGTTGAATGGTTAAACAAAGGTGCACAACCTTCAGATACTGTTCGTCACTTGTTGAAACAACACGGAATTATGCAAAAGTTCCACGAAAGCAAATTCACAAAATAGTAATTTTTGATGGGACCAGACATTGTCATGGTCCTATTTTAATACACGGAGGAAAAATGGCTGAAGAATTATATCGAGTTGGTACGATCGTCAATACCCATGGTATCAAAGGCGAGTTGCGAGTTATTCCTATTACCGATTTCCCAGAAGACCGTTTCAAAGCCGGTGCAAAACTTTATTTGAAGAGTCAGGGTCAAACTTTGGAATTTACTGTCGAGTCATCGCGACCTCATAAGAGTTTTATCTTAGTCAAATTGAAGGGCTACGATAATATTAATGATGTTGAAAAATATGTTAAATCAGAGTTATTTGCGGACGGTGAAGAGGTTCCTACTCTCAATGAAGGCGAATTTCTTTACAAGCAAATCATTGGTTTGACGGTGATTGACAAAGATTTAGGTGAAGTCGGTAAGATTACTGAAATTATCGAGCTAGGTTCAAATGATGTTTGGGTAGTTAAAGGGCCTAAATATAAAGAGATTTTATTGCCATACATTGATGATGTAATCAAAGATGTTGATCTTGATGCAGGCATTGTCAAAGTGGAAATACCAGATGGGTTGATAGACTAATGGATATTACAATTTTAAGTATTTTTCCAAAAATGTTTCAAGCTTTAGATGAATCGTTGATCGGCAAAGCTCAAGCTAAAGAATTAGTTAATATTGACGTGGTCGATTTTCGTGACTTTACTACGAATAAACAAAATCATGTTGACGATGCACCTTATGGTGGCGGGGCAGGGATGTTGTTGCAGGCCCAGCCGATCTATGATGCCATGGATTACGTCGAAAAGAAAAAACCAGGTAAGAAACGCGTCATCTTGTTAGATCCAGCAGGAAAGACTTTTAACACGAAGATGGCTCAAGACTTTGCTAAAGAAGAGCAATTAGTTTTTATCTGTGGTCATTATGAAGGTTTTGATGAGCGGGTCAAGGATTTAGTTACTGATGAAGTTTCGATTGGCGACTATATTTTGACTGGTGGCGAATTACCCACAATGAGCATGATCGATGCCACTTTACGTTTTGTGCCGGGCGTATTAGGCAATTCATTTTCAGCGGAAGAAGAATCGTTTTCTAATAATCTTTTGGAATATCCGCAATATTCACGTCCAGCAGACTTTAGGGGCAAAAAGGTTCCCGAAGTGTTAACCAGTGGGGATCATGAAAAAATTCGTCTCTGGCGGCTAACGAAAGCCTTGAAGAAGACGTTAGAACGTCGGCCTGATTTATTAGAACATGCGCAGCTGACTGAAGAAGAACAACAGCTGTTGCGTAAAATTCGTCAAAATAACTAGTTTACAAGTAGCTTTAAATAAAGTATCATATTAAGAGTGTTTGAACACACATATTAACGATATTCCGCTGTGTATCAATGGATATATAAGAGTGTCGGTAGGGAGAAATTATTTATGAATAAATTGATTCAAGATATTACAAAAGAACAATTACGTTCTGACATTCCTGACTTCCGTAGTGGTGACACTGTTCGTGTCCATGCTAAGGTTGTTGAAGGTAGCCGCGAACGTATCCAATTATTCGAAGGTGTCGTTATTAAGAAGCATGGTACTGGTATCAGTGCTACTTATACTGTTCGTAAGATGAGTAACGGTGTTGGTGTTGAAAGAACATTCCCGCTAAACACACCTCGTGTAGAACAAATTGAAGTTATCAGACATGGTCGTGTACGTCGTAGCAAGCTTTACTACTTACGTGCTCGTACAGGTAAGGCTGCTCGTATTAAAGAACGTCGTCGTGACATCTAATTAATACTTGAGCTTTAAAAACCGTTTTCTCAAATTTGAGAAGACGGTTTTTTCTTAGGAATTTTTTTAATTTCAATTACCATTTAGTATATTTGCCCCTAAAAGATTTCTGAAGGTGTTTTAATGGATTAAAAATTAAAACAACGAGGAGCACTCTACGAATGAAATTAGCAATTATTGGGTCAGGGAACATCGTGCATGATTTTTTGACCATCACTAAGGACTTGCCTGATACCGAATTAACTGCATTGATAGGGACGCAAAGAAGTTTGGACGTGTTGCATCAATTGAAGCTTAAATATCACATTGGCGCAATTTACACCGATTTTGATACAGCTTTAGCAGATGGAGGGTTCGATACAGTCTATATTGCGGTACCGAATTTTTTACACTTCAGTTTTGCTAAAAAAGCTTTGGAACATGGCAAGAATGTCATCGTTGAAAAGCCCTTTACGGTAAAATTGTCAGAGTTTGAAATTCTCAAGCAAATCGCCCAAGATAAGCAGTTATTTTTGTTAGAGGCGATCACCAATCAATATTTGCAAAATTATCTTGATTTAAAGCAGAAATTACCACAGATCGGTGATATGAAATTGATTGAAAGCAATTATTCGCAGTATTCCACTCGTTACGACGATTTTTTAGCGGGACAGATCTTACCGGCGTTTGATGCTAAAAAAGGTGGCGGCGCACTGTTAGACTTAAATATCTATAATATCCATTTCATTGTCGGTTTATTAGGGCGTCCTAAACAAGTCAAATATCTGCCCAATATTGCTCGAGGTGTTGATACTTCTGGGATTCTTTTGATGGACTACGACAATTGTAAGGCAGTTGCTATTGGTGCGAAAGATTCTGTCGTCCCTAAGCGTCAAACTAGCCTTCAAGGAAGTCTAGGGTCGATTATTGTCAACGGTCCCACTAATCGATTAGAGTCATTTGATATTTACGACAATCAAAAACAATTAGTTGAACATGTCGATAATAAAGTTTATCCTCATCGAATGTATCAAGAATTCGTTGCTTTTGAAAAAATCATCCGTGAGCAAGATTTTCTTCAAGTAAGACAACGCCTACAACAGAGTGAAAGCGTCATGTTTGTGGTGGAGGAAGCTTTGAAGTCAGTGAATTTGAATCTTGATTAAAAAAATCCCAGTCAGTTAACTAGTTAGTTAACAACTGGAATTTCTTTAGTTAGGAATTGGGAATATCAATTCTCTATTTGGATTAGAAGATTTGTGAACGATATAAGCCCACAACTTTACCAAGAATTTCGACTGAATCTAGAATAATTGGGTCCATTGTGTCATTTTCCGGTTGTAAGCGATAGTGACCATTCTCTTGGTAGAATCTCTTACATGTAGCTTCGATGTCTTCCGTCATGGCAATGATGATCTCACCATTGTTAGCTGAACTTTGTTCGTGGACGATTACATGATCGCCATCATAGATACCAGCGTTGATCATACTTTCTCCGTGGATCTCTAGCATGAACAATTCGCCAGAATCACGATTTAAGTCTGGTGGGATAGGGAAGTATCCATCAGGGTTACGTTCTGCGGTAATTGGTTGACCAGCAGCAACGGCACCCAAGATCGGAATCTGTTTTGATTTGACGCCAATCGAGTTCAAACCTGCGCCAGTTAATTCAATAGCGCGAGGTTTGGTAGGGTCACGTTGGATGTAACCTTTTTTCTCAAGACGTGAGAGATGACCATGGACCGTTGATGTTGATGACAAATCTACAGCTTCGCAGATTTCTCTGACAGTGGGCGGATATCCATGTTCATCTAAATAATCATAAATGCATTGTAAAATTTGTGACTGTTTAGAGCCTTCAGCTTTTGACATTAGAACACCTCATTGTTAATATCTTAAATAGATTGTATCAAAATTTGAATACAAGTTCAAACAAGTGTTCGATTGTATTGGGGAGTAATGAAAAATGAAAGAACAAGACGAATTACTTAAAAAGATCAATGAATTAGCCCACAAGGCCAAAAACGGTACGATTACCAAAGAAGAAGAGGACCAACAAGCCCAATTGCGAAAGGAATATTTGAAGAACTTTCGGGCTGCTTTCAAGTCACAAATCGAAATGCTGCAAGTTTACGATAAAGACGGAAAAGAAGTCACTCCAGAAAAAGTTCGCGAAATTCAACGAAAAAAAGGATTGCGTGACGATTAGGCTTTCAATTAGTTAACTTTTTTTGTAATATTAATAAGTGTATGGAAAGGGTGAGAACATAAATGGGTACAACAATAGTCGTTGGCGTGATAGCTTTACTAGTCGGTCTAGTCGGCGGTTTCTTCATCGCTAGATGGTACATGAAGAAATACTTCCAAGACAATCCGCCAATCAGTGCAGATATGATCAGACAAATGATGGCTCAAATGGGCCAAAAGCCTTCACAAAAGAAGCTTAATCAATTAATGAATACTATGAAGAATTCACAAAAGAATAATAAATAGTCAGATCATTTGAGCGATATGTATATTTTAATATGCATATCGCTTATTTTTTTTGCCAAAAAATAAACATGTCTTTAAAATACGAACTATTTAATTTTTAAATATATAAAAAACTGTATGAAAACGTAAAATACGAACAATAATTAAAAAAATAAGAATAAAATGCGTTTTTAGCATTGAAAGAAAAATGATTCCTTGATAGAATTTGGTTACCAGAGCAGAAAGGTGGAAAAAGAAATGCACGATGTAGCAATAGTTATGGGATCAATTTCTGACCTGAAAGTCATGCAGAACACGATTGATGTTTTGAATGAGTTGGGTGTTAGTTTTGAAACAAAAGTTATTTCGGCACACAGGATGCCGCATGAGATGTTAGATTTTGCCAATCAGGCTGATAAACATTTTCAAGTAATCATAGCTGGAGCTGGTGGTGCTGCCCACTTGCCAGGAATGATAGCTTCTTCAACAAGCTTGCCAGTGATCGGTGTTCCCGTGCCATCTAAGTATCTAAAAGGAATCGATTCTTTATTGTCGATTGTTCAAATGCCTGCTGGCGTTCCCGTTGCAACAGTTTCGATTGGTGAAGCCGGAGCCAAAAATGCCGCAATTTTAGCAACTAAGATTTGTGCTTTAAATAATCAAACATATCAAAAAAACTTATCCGCATACGTCAAAGCCATGCATGATAAGTCAGTAGAAAGTGGGAATAATCTTGGATAAAGCAATTTTACCAGGTTCCACGATTGGAATTATCGGTGGTGGACAATTAGGTCAAATGATGTCTTTTTCAGCCAAAGAAATGGGCTATAAGGTCATTATCTTGGACCCGCAGCCCAATTGTTCAGCCGCACAAGTGTCAGATGAACAAATCGTAGCTGAATATGATGATTTAGAAAAATTGGTCGAGTTAGCTAAGAAGTGCGACGTTTTGACGTATGAGTTTGAAAACGTCGATGCGACAGCTATTAATGAAGTCAAGAAGTACACCCAAGTACCGCAAGGTATCAAGGCATTGAGCGTGACGCAAAATCGAGTTTCAGAAAAAGATTTTATTGAAAATAGCGGTTTTAAAGTTGTACCGCATGTCGTGATCGAAAATATTTTCGAATATCACCGTGGAATTGAAAAATTAGGTACGCCCGTTATTTTAAAAACCATTCGTGGCGGCTATGATGGCAAAGGCCAATTGTTGATTGACGATGCCCAGAATGTTGATTACGCCCAGATCGAAGAATTATTAGCTACTGGTCCTTGTATGTTGGAGAAAAAAATCAACCTAAAAAAAGAAGTTTCGGTAGTCGTTTCCGCTAACAGCCGACAAGAGACAGCTATTTTTCCCATCATCGAGAATATTCATCGACATAATATTTTACACTTAAGTACTTGTCCCGCTGCCATCAGTGAGAAATCTGCTCAACACATTTATCAAGTCGGTGAAACTTTAGCCAAGGGATTGGAATTAGTTGGCACGATGTGTATCGAGTTTTTCATTTCGGATCAAGATGAGGTTTTTGTTAATGAGATTGCCCCTAGACCTCATAACTCAGGGCATTTAACCATCGAATCATGCAATATTTCACAATTTGATGCACATATTCGGGGAGTCTGCAATTTAGCTATGCCGAAAGTCGAATTGCTGAAGCCAGCAGCCATGGTCAATCTCTTGGGTCAACATTTAACTAAGGCGAAGAATGAACTAGTTAAACACCCAGAATGGCATTTTCATGACTATGGCAAAGATGAAATTAAAGAGAACCGGAAAATGGGTCATATCACGATATTAAGCGATGACCTAGAGCAGATCAAAACTGCTATTGAAAATAATTCAATCTGGGATGTGTAAATAATAATGACAGAAGCTAAGTTGCTTTATACAGGAAAAGCTAAGAATGTTTATCAAGCACAACAAGAAGATGAGGTATTGATCGTTTATAAAGATCAAGCGACCGCACTCAATGGTAAGAAAAAGGAAATTCTTCCCGGAAAAGGCGTACTCGATTGCCAAATTTCCCAGCTAGTTTTCAATTATCTGATCGAAAATGGCATCAAGACCCATTTGGTAAAGAATCTCTCTGATCATGAACAGTTAGTTAAGAAGACAACTGTCTTTCCTTTGGAAGTTGTTTTAAGAAATATTACTTCAGGTTCGTTAGTAAAGAAGTTTCAAGTTGAAGCTGGTCAACATTTGAACGAACCAATCATTGAATTTTATTACAAGAGCGATGCACTGGATGATCCATTCATCAATGAATCTCAGATCAAAGCTTTGAAGATTGCTGATCAAAATCAATTGGATTACATCAAAGAACAAGCCTTAAAAATCAATCAATTGTTGATTCCATTCTTCGATGGTGCTGGTTTTGAATTAGTCGATTTCAAACTGGAATTTGGACTTTATCAAGGTGAAATAATTCTCGTCGATGAATTTTCCCCTGATAATTGCCGAATTTGGGATAAGTCTAGTCATCATTCAATGGATAAAGATGTTTTCAGAAAGCACGAAGGCAATTTAGTTGAAACTTACCAAGTAGTCCTAGACCGACTACAAGATAAATAGGAGATTACGATGAAATTAGTAAAAGTATACGTGACACTCAAAACCTCTGTCTTAGATGCGCAAGGGGAAGCCATCAAATCAGCAGTTCACTCCATGGGCTATCAAAAAGTTCAAGAAGTTCATATGGGCAAGTACTTTGAATTGAGTTTTGACGATAACTACCCTGATTTAGAAAAATATGTCGACGCAATCTGTGATGATCTGTTGGCAAATCCTAATGTGGAAACGTATCGTTACGAAATTACGGAGGCGAAATAATGAAATTTGCCGTAATCAATTTTCCAGGATCAAACTGTGATTTAGACCTCTACTATGCGATTAAAGATGGTATCAAGGAAACAGTTGAATTAGTTGATTATCGAGCCGAAAGTTTGGCAGGCTTTGATGGGGTCTTGATACCTGGAGGCTTTTCATACGGTGATTATCTGCGTAGTGGTGCTATTGCCGTTAATGCTCCAATCGTAAAAGAGATCGTCCGATTTGCGGAAGCAGGGAAAATAGTTTTAGGTATCTGCAATGGTTTTCAAATTTTGACTGAGCTAGGTTTATTGCCAGGAGCCTTGATTAAAAATGAACAGGGACGTTTTATCTGTGAAACGGTACCTTTAAAAGTTGTCAATTCTCAAACAGCGTTCACTAATGCCTATCAGGCTGATGAAATTATTCAAGTGCCAGTAGCACATGGTGAAGGCCGTTATTACTGTGATCAAGCTACGCTCCAAGAATTAAAAGCCAATGATCAAATCGCCTTTCAATATCTTGACAATGTTAATGGCAGCGTCAATCAAATTGCCGGCGTGACTAATAAAGAAAAGAATGTTTTAGGGATGATGCCGCATCCTGAACGAGCTATGGAGGAAATTCTTGGCTCGGCAGATGGTAAAAAATTGTTTCAATCAATAATCAATTATCAAGTAAAGGTGAATAATTAATGACTGAACCTACACCAGAACAAATCAAAACTGATAAATTGTATCAACAATGGGGTTTGACCGATGCTGAATACCAATTGATCAGTGAAGAAATTTTACAACGTTTGCCAAATTACACCGAAACTGGATTGTATTCCGTAATGTGGAGTGAACATTGTTCTTACAAGAATTCGAAAAAAGTTTTAAGAAAGATGCCAAATAAGAGCGAGCGCGTGCTAGCTGGTCCTGGTGAAGATGCTGGTATTTTAGATATCGGTGACAATCAAGCTGTCGTTTTTAAAGCTGAAAGTCATAATCATCCTTCAGCAGTTGAACCATATCAAGGTGCCGCCACTGGTGTCGGTGGAATTATTCGTGACATTTTCTCCATGGGTGCACAACCGATTGCTTTATTGAACAGTTTAAAGTTTGGACCACTTGATAATGGAAAAACTAAGCATTTAGTCAATGAAGTAGTTGCTGGAATTAGTGGCTATGGCAATTGTATCGGTCTACCAACAGTTGGTGGCGAGATTGCCTTTGAAGATTGTTATGCTCATAATCCGTTGGTCAACGCCATGTGTGTCGGTTTGTTGAATAACACTGATTTCAAGCCTGGTACGGCCAGTGGGGCAGAAAATTTGATCGTCTACGTTGGTGCCAAAACCGGGCGTGATGGAATCCATGGGGCAACTTTTGCTTCAGATGAATTTACTGATGAAAATAATACTCAACGTTCAGCGGTTCAAGTTGGTAATCCTTTCATCGAAAAACTTTTGATGGATGCTTGTGTGGAAATTATTGAACAGCATTCCGACTGGATTTTGGGGATTCAAGATATGGGTGCAGCCGGTCTAGTTTCTTCGACAGCCGAAATGGCCTCTAAAGCTGGCTCAGGTTTGGTTTTGAATCTTGATAATGTGCCGCAACGAGAAACAGAGATGTCAGCTTATGAAATGATGCTCTCAGAGTCGCAAGAACGAATGGTTCTCTGTGTTAAACCAGAGCATCAAGATGAAGTTTTGAATTTCTTTAAGCATTTTGAGTTAGATGCTGTCGTGATCGGTCGCGTAACTACTGACCATCAGTATAAGATTTATCATCATGATCAATTAGTTACCGATATCCCAGTCGATAGTTTAACCGAAGATGTTCCTGAATATGATCGTCAAGAAGTTAAGCCACAACGGATGATCGAGCAAGCAGACTATCAATTCCTTCCCGAAATTACCTCTTTAAAAGATACTTGGCAGGCGATTATGAAACGTCCTAATATTGCCAGCAAGAAATATTTCTATCAAACTTACGACTCGCAAGTTAGAGCTAATACGTTAGTTAAGCCTGGGAGCGATGCTGGAGTAATCAGAATTCGCAATACAAAAAAAGCTATCGCAATGACTAATGATAGTAATTCAAAGTATGTGTATTTAAATCCCTTTATCGGTGGACAAATCACCGTTATGGAAGCGGCTCGAAATATCGTTGCTAGTGGTGGTTTACCAATCGGAATCACAGATTGTTTGAACTATGGTAATCCTGAAGATCCTGAAGCTTTTTATGAATTGGATAAGAGTGTTGAAGGAATTGCCAGTGCTTGTGAAAAAATCAATACACCCGTAATTTCTGGTAACGTCTCACTTTATAACGAGTTCAATGAGCAAGCTATCTATCCTAGCCCAATGGTCGGAATGGTTGGCTTGATTACAGATATTGCTGATGTAACGACAGTCGCTTTCAAAAATGCTGATGACTTGATCTACCTAGTTGGCCAAACTGGCGATGACTATCACGGTAGTGAATTACAAATGTTACAAGCTGGTGAAATCAAAGGTGATTTACGTAGTTTAGATTTAGACCAGGAATTGTTGGACCAAGAATTGATTCGTCAAGCTATTCAAGAGAAATTATTGCAAAGTTGTCACGACTTGTCTGAAGGTGGTTTGGCAGCAGCGTTGTCAGAATCAGCTTTTAATACGAATTTTGGTTTTGCAGTCGAAACGTCATTATCAAATGCACAGATGTTTTCAGAAACTCAAGGTCGTTTCATCGTAACTGTCAAACCAGCTGACCGCGAAAACTTTGAAAAACTGATGCAGACAAAGATTGAGTTATTAGGAACTGTGACCAAGACATCTGAATTTAAAGTCAAGACGGCGGAAGAAGATATTGTTCTCGATGGATTATCGGTTGAGCAAGATTGGAAGGAGGAACTTGAGTGCTTAATGAAGTAAAGAGTTTAAATGAAGAATGTGGTGTCTTTGGTGTCTGGGGCGCTGAAAATGCTAATTATTTGACCTATCTAGGACTCCATAGTTTACAGCATCGTGGACAAGAAGGTGCGGGAATCGTCGCTAATGATGGGAATAAGTTACGTATTTATCGTAATTTAGGATTGTTGACCCAAGTTTTTTCTAAACCAGAATATCTCAATTCGCTAGTTGGGAATTCCGCCATTGGGCATGTTCGTTATTCTACCGCTGGTGAAAATAAGATTGAAAATGTCCAACCACTATTGTTTGATTTCACGGATAGTCAAATGGCTTTGGCTCACAACGGTAATTTAACCAATGCTGATACGTTGAAAAAAGAGCTTGAAGCCAAGGGACATATTTTTAAATCAAGTTCGGATTCAGAAGTGCTAGTACATTTGATTAAAGTTTCTAATGCCCCAACTTTGCATGAAAGAATTATCGAGGCTTTGAACAAGATTCAAGGTGGATTCGCATATTTATTGTTAACAAAAGATTCGATGATCGTCGCTTTAGATTCACATGGCTTTCGTCCTTTGTCGATCGGTCGTTTGGAGAACGGAGCTTATGTTGTTGCCAGTGAGACTTGTGCTTTAGATGCAGTCGGAGCAACTTTGGTTCATAACGTTCAACCAGGTGAATTGATTACCATCAATAGTGAGGGGATGTCGATTGATAACTGGACTACCAAGACGCAATTAGCAATTTGTTCGATGGAATTTATCTACTTTGCACGACCTGATTCCGATATCCTGGGAATCAACGTTCATTCAGCCCGCAAGCGTATGGGAGCTAACTTAGCTAAAGAAGCTCCAGCAAATGGCGACATTGTGGTGGGAGTACCTAACTCTTCACTCTCAGCTGCCAGTGGTTATGCGGAAGCAAGTGGCTTGCCATATGAAATGGGTCTGATCAAGAACCAGTATATGGGACGTGAGTTTATTCAACCTACTAAAGAGTTGCGTGAGAAGAGTGTTCGTCAAAAATTAGCCGCCGTTAAAGGGGTAGTTCAAGGTAAAAGGGTCATTCTAGTCGATGATTCCATTGTCCGCGGGACCACTTGTGCCTACATCGTTCAATTGTTGAAAGATGCCGGAGCGACTGAAGTTCATCTGCGAATCGCTTCACCAAGATTCATGCATCCTTGTTTTTACGGAATCGATATTCAAGAGAAGAGTGAATTGATTGCTGCTCACAAATCAATTGCTGAAATGAATCAAATGTTTGGTTCTGATTCACTGAAATTTTTGAGTGAGGATGGCTTGATCGACGCAATTGGTTTAAATGCTGACGCACCGTATTCCGGGTTAGATATGTCATATTTCAACGGTGATTATCCAACCTATCTTTACGATTATGAGTCGAAAAAATAAGGAGGTTCGCCATGTCAAATCCCTATCAAGATGCTGGAGTCGATATTAATTCTGGCTATCAAATCTCCAAGTTTGTAAAGCAAAATACGCGTAATAGTAATATTGGGAATTTTGGAGGTATTTATGAAATTCCTGAAGGTTATCAACACCCCGTGCTAGTCTCAGGTAATGATGGTGTGGGAACGAAGTTATTGTTAACCAATTTAGCGAAGAAGTGGGATACCATCGGAATCGATTGTGTCGCCATGTGTGTTAATGACATTCTCGCCCAAGGTGCCATCCCGCAATATTTCTTAGATTATCTTTCAACTGGCAAAATCGACCATAAGATAGAAGAAATCCTCAAAGGCGTGATTGACGGCTGTAATCAAGCCAATGCCAACTTAATTGGTGGTGAGACCGCTGAAATGCCAGGAGTTTATGGTGAAAATGATTATGACATCGCCGGATTTTCGGTCGGTATTTGCGAACGAGATGATTTGTTGAAAAAAGAAAATCTTCAAGCTGGGGATGTTTTGATTGGTTTAAGTTCAACTGGAATTCATTCGAATGGTTACTCCTTAGTTCGAAAGATTTTTTTCCAAGATCATGACTTTTCAACTGATACTATTTTGCCTGAATGTCCCGAACAGAATTTAGGCGAATTATTGTTGACACCAACAAAAATCTACGTGCAAGACATTGTGCCACTGTTAAAAGAACGGTTGATAAAAGGTATTTCACATATTACAGGCGGTGGTTTTTACGAAAATGTCCCTCGAATGCTGCCACAAAACCTGGCGGCCATGATCAATGTTGATATTTGGCCACAATTACCAGTATTTTCCGCTATTCAAAAGTATGGTCAACTCGAGTTAGCCGATATGTACCATATTTTCAATATGGGAATTGGGATGGTTTTGGCCGTAGATGCTTCTAAAGAACTTGAAGTGCTTGAATTATTGAATGAAAAGGAAACTATTGCATATACGATCGGTGAAGTAGTGCCGAAAGAGAGTGAAAGTTTACTTTTGAAAGGGGATCAGCTATGAAAGTAGCCATTTTCGCCTCTGGAAATGGAAGCAACTTTGAAGCAATTGCTAGTTCGCAGCAATTAAAGAACGCTGGTTTGGAAATCGAAGTACTGGTCTGTGATCAACCGCAAGCTCAAGTCATCAATCGAGCTCAAAAATATCAAATTCCAGTTTTTGTCAATCGTCTCAGTGATTTTCCGGACCGAAAAGCTTATGAACAAGCTATTGTTGAGAATCTGAAACCTTATCATCTGGACTATATTTTACTGGCGGGTTATATGCGTGTCGTCACACCAGTTCTGTTGGGAGCTTATCCTAATCGGATTATCAATATTCATCCATCCTTGCTGCCCAAATTCTCAGGTTTAGAAGCTATTGAACGAGCCTTTGAGTCAGGCGATGCAGTAACTGGCGTCACGATCCATTACATTGATGAAGGAGTCGATACAGGTCCCATCATCAAGCAAGCCAAAGTTATTCGTTTACAAAATGATACAGAAGCAACGTTAGAAATGAGAATTCATCAAACTGAACATCAATTGTATCGTCAAGTGATACTTGAACTACTAAATAAAAATAATGGGGTAGATAAAAAATGAAAAGAGCTTTGATCAGTGTTTCTGACAAGACAGGTGTCGTTGAATTTGCTAAAGGATTAATCGCCAATGACTTTGAAATCATCTCAACTGGTGGTACATATAAAAAGTTGCAAGAAAATAACGTCAAAGTTACTGAAATTGACGAAGTAACGAAATTCCCTGAAATTCTTGATGGTCGGGTAAAAACTTTACATCCCGTAGTTCATGCTGGACTTTTGGCTAAACGTGACAATCCCGAACATATGAAAACATTGGAAAAACTCGACATTCAAACGATCGACTTAGTTTGTGTTAATTTATATCCTTTCAAAGAAACAATCTCTAAAGCTGATGTCACACCAGCTCAAGCAATCGAACAAATTGATATCGGCGGACCATCAATGATTCGTTCTGCTTCGAAGAATTTCAAGAGCGTCTACGTGGTGATTGATGCTAATGATTATGAAACTGTTTTGGAAAGTATCCAAGCTGATTCTGACGATGCTGGATTAAGACGTCGTTTGGCAGCCAAAGCCTTCCGTCATACAGCTGAATATGACAGTATCATTGCCCATTATTTGACTGATCTGAATGGTGACGAGTTCCCAGATGTTGAAGTTTTAGGATACGATTATCATCAAGAATTACGCTATGGTGAAAATTCTCATCAAAAAGCGGCTTTCTATCAAAGTGCAATTCCTTCTGCCTACTCAATTGCTTCAGCTAAGCAATTACACGGTAAGGAATTATCATTCAACAACATTAAAGACGCAGACGCAGCCTTAAGAATCGTAGCTGACTTCAAGCAACCTTGTGTAGCAGCCTTGAAACATATGAATCCATGTGGTGTTGGGGTTGATGACGAGTCGATTTATCAAGCCTGGCGTAAAGCTTATACAGCTGACACAATGTCGATCTTTGGGGGAATCGTGGCTGTCAATCGTGAAGTCACTAAGGAAATTGCTGAAGAAATGCACAAGATTTTCTTAGAAATCGTGATTGCCCCAAGTTTCAGTCCTGAGGCCTTAGAGATCCTCGAAGCTAAGAAAAACATCCGTCTTTTGACACTTGATTTTTCTAAAGCTAAAGATGCTCAAAAACATGAATATGTTTCAGTTATGGGTGGTCTGTTAGTTCAAGAACGTGATACGACCGTTGATAGCATCGATGAATTCAAAGTTGTCACTAAAAAGGCGCCAACTGATGAAGAAATGAAAGCACTGTTGTTTGGCCAACAAGTTGTTAAACACGTCAAGAGTAATGCCATCGTCATTTCAACCACTGACAAGACTTTGGGAATCGGTGCCGGACAAATGAATCGTATTGGCTCAGTCAAAATTGCTATCGAACAAGAAGAACAAGCTGATGAACATACACCATTGATCATGGCTTCAGATGCTTTCTTCCCCATGGATGACTGTGTGCAATATGCTGCTGAACATGGAATTACCGCCATCGTTCAACCAGGTGGTTCGATCAAGGATCAGGATTCAATCGATATGGCTGATAAGTTTGGTATTGCCATGGTCTTCACTGGTAGAAGACATTTCAAACACTAGAAGAGAGGTCTTTTAATGAAAATACTTGTTGTCGGTTCAGGTGCACGTGAAGATGCCATCTGCCAAGCACTCCAAAAGAATGATGAAAATACAGTTTTCTGTGCGCCAGGAAATGACGGAATGACCTTAAATGGGATCAAGACCATTGCTATTAATGAGGATGAGTTTAGCCATTTAGCTAATTTTGCCCAAACTAACGATATCGATTATACGATTGTCGGACCAGAAGAACCTTTGGTCAATGGAATCGTTGACTTTTTTAAGAACCAGAAACTGAAGATTTTTGGTCCTAATAAAAAAGGTGCTCAAATCGAAGGGTCAAAATCATTTACCAAAAAACTGATGGCTGATGCCAAGATACCAACGGCTGCTTATCGTGAATTTACCGATGTAGTGGAAGCTAAGACGTATTTGGAACAGCAAACTTTTCCCATCGTAATTAAGGCGGATGGCTTAGCTGCCGGAAAAGGTGTTTATATTTCACCAAATAGAGAGGATGCTTTTGAAAAAGTTGAAAGCTTGTTGGCAACGCACAAATTCAATACCTCCAAAGTTGTGATTGAAGAATACCTTGATGGTGAAGAATTTTCACTGATGGCCTTTGTCGACCATAAGCGTTTTTATCCAATGCCTTTAGCCCAAGATTACAAAAAGATTTTTGAGGGTGACAAAGGTCCAAATACTGGTGGGATGGGGGCAGTTTGTCCTGTTGCTAATATTTCTGACGAGGTCGAACAAACAGCCATCCAAACAGTTATCAAGCCGTTTGTCAAAGAAATGTATCAACAAGGAATCAAGTACACAGGTATTATCTATGCCGGTTTGATTCTGACGAAGACTGGTATTAAAGTAATTGAATTTAATGCTCGTTTTGGTGACCCCGAGACCGAAGTCGTCTTGCCCCGTTTAAAAACTGATTTGTCACAGATAATCCTCCAAATTATCCAACATCAGAAAATTACGACTATCGACTGGATGGATTCAGGCTTAAACCTAGGAGTCTTTGCCGTTAGTAAAGGTTATCCAGAAAAGCCACTTTATGGCAGTTTAGGTTCCAAAGATGTATTTACAAAATTCCCCTTACCAATAAATTACGCAGCAGTGCGCAAAGAAAACCATCAGTTATACAGTAATGGTGGGCGACTTTATTTGGTACAGACATCTGCGCCAACATTGGTAGATGCTCAAAAGGCAATTTATCAACAGTTGGATCAGATGGACCAAACTAATATTTTTTATCGACATGATATCGGTAAAAATTCCATTTAAATTTGCGAAGTTTGATTAATTATTTCAATAAAATAAGCTGAAGAATATCGTAATTGATATTTTTCAGCTTATTTTTTATCCGATATTAGGATATGTATTTTAAATTAAAAATTTTTCGAAGAAGTTTGCTCTGTAGAAATGGGAAGGGTATTCTTTAAGAAGTTGATAGTTTCATTTTTTAACTTGATAAAAATTAGTGCTTCGGTAACTCAAGTAGATTCTCAATTTAAATTCAAGTTAATCTATATCCAAAAAAAGCCCCACAAATGTCAAATAAAAAATCAACATTCGTGAAGCTTCAATTACTATGAAATGATAAACTGTTATCTTATACTATATTATTATTTCTTCTTTACAGGTGGAGTATATTCAAAACTTGGATCTATTTCATTGTCGACTTTATCCCAGGCTTTTTCCATATCATCATTGATTTGCTTAGTCTGAGCATCGTCAAGTTTAGCTTTGAAGTCGAAGTCGATTTCTGGTCCAACTCCAATCGTAATCTTTTGATGACGTAATAATCCGCCAAAGGTTAATGGCCCTTGATAAACGAAAGGTACTAGTGGTGCTTTAGAAAGTTTAGCAATTAGCGATGCGCCACCTTTTAACTGTTCCGAATAGCGGGTTCCTGAAGGAAACATGATCAAAACTTTACCTTCATTTTTTAAGGCTTTGACAGGGGTTTTGATAACGGAAGGTCCTGGATGAGCGCGATCAACTGGAAAGGCATGAGCGTGGACTAAAATAAATCGCAAGATTGGATTCTTGAAGAGTTCTTTTTTGGCCATGAAAGTTGCGTCACGTGGTGAAATAACCAGAGCAAAGAAAATCGGTTCCCACCAAGTTCGGTGAGGAGCAACTATGATATATGGCTTATCAGGTAGGTTTTCTCTACCCACAACGTTATATCGGCCATTTAGTAGAAAAACTAATCCTCGTACTAAAACTCGAGCAAATTTATAAAACATAGAAATATCATTCTCCCCAAAATAATTTTAACTTATTTAAAATACCACAAAGTAGGTGTGTTATGTCGATTTATTCGCAAGATGTTATTGCTAACAGTGGAATTATAATCAACCAAGATAAAAAATTGTACTCTTTTAATCTTGATACTATTTTACTCTATAATTTCGCTAAGCCGGTAAAAAAAGGTAAAGTTGTCGATCTATGTTCTGGAAATGGTGCAATTGGTCTCTCTTTGGCTGCTAAGACTTCAGCTCAGATCTATCTAGTTGAAATTCAAAAAGAACTGGCTGATTTGTCTAAAAAGAGTATTGACGATAATCATTTGGAAGAACAAGTCCATTTGATCAATGATGATTTGAAAAATATTCAGCAATATTTAGCACACGATACGATCGATACGATTGTTTGCAATCCACCTTATTTTAAATTATCAGAAAAGACTTCAATTAAAGAGAATCCAGTTTTAGCTGTGGCTCGCCATGAACTAAAAGCCAATTTAACCGATATTCTTTCGACCATTAAGGTGCTTTTAAAAGAGAATTCTCATGCATATTTAGTCTATCGGCCGGAACGGTTGAGTGAATTATTGACGATAATGAGCCAAGAAAGATTGCAACCTAAACGACTACGTTTTGTTCGCTCAACCAAGGATAAGAATGCCAATTTGATGCTGTTGGATGTCATCAAAACCGTTAAAACAGCTTCCTTAAAAGTTGAACCTGACTTAGTGATCTATAATGAGAATCATCAGTTAACTGAAGAGGCGAAATTTTTAATCAATGGAAAATAAAAAATATTACGTTTATATGTTGCTCTGTTCCGACCAAACATTTTATACTGGTACCAGCAATAATGTTGAAAAACGCGTTGCAACTCACAATGCAGGTAAGGGCGCTAAGTATACGAAGATTCGTCGTCCGGTTCAACTGATGTATCAGGAAGAACTGCCTGACAAGTCGCAAGCTTTGAAACGGGAAATTGCAATCAAGAAATTATCTCGCTCTCAAAAAGTAACTTTATTAAAAAGTCACGGAATAATTTGGCGAGACTACTTGATTTCACATTAAATTTCCCATATAATATTTACCTGTATTGAATACACACACTTAACGATTTGATTGATGGTGCGCATAAGCGTTTCAGTCAGACATGACTTAAGTGGAGGTAAAAACCAGGAGGAACTTTTTTATGTCAGTTATTTCTATGAAACAATTGCTTGAAGCCGGTGTACATTTTGGACACCAAACAAGACGTTGGAACCCTAAGATGAAGCCATTTATCTTTACACAAAGAAATGGTATTTACATCATTGATTTACAAAAAACAGTACGCATGATCGACGATGCCTACAACTATATGAAGGCTGTTGCCGGTGATGACGGAATTTTCCTATTCGTTGGTACAAAGAAGCAAGCCCAAGACGCTGTTGCTGAAGAAGCTACACGTGCCGGCCAATACTATGTAAACCACCGTTGGTTAGGTGGTACTTTGACTAACTGGAACACAATCCAAAAACGTATCAAGAGATTAAAGGAAATCAAGGCTATGGCCACTGATGGTACTTTTGATCGTCTACCTAAGAAGGAAGTTGCTTTACTTACAAAGCAACAAGCTAAGCTTGAAAAATTCCTTGGTGGTATCGAAGATATGCCAAGAATTCCTGATGTTATGTTCATCGTTGACCCACACAAAGAAAACATTGCTGTTAACGAAGCTAAGAAACTTAACATTCCTATCGTAGCTATGGTTGATACAAACACAGATCCAGATCCTATCGATGTTATCATTCCTTCAAATGATGATGCTATCCGTGCCGTAAGATTGATTACTGCTAAGATGGCTGACGCTATTATCGAAGGTAAGCAAGGTGAAGAATCTGTTTCAGATGCTGACTTTGCTGATAAGAAAGATGACAACGCTGATGCAGAAGCTGCTGATGACAAGTCAATCGAAGATTTGGCAAACGCTACAAACAATAACGATAACAACTAATTAAAATAATATCCGTAAAATAGAGTCATCTTTGTAAGATGGCTTTATTTATACGACTGGAGGATTTACGAATGGCTAAAATTACTGCTGCTCAAGTTAAAGAATTACGTGATAAGACAAGCGTTGGTATGATGGATGCTAAGAAGGCATTGGTTTCTGCTGATGGAGACATGGACAAAGCCGTTGACTTGCTACGCGAAAAGGGTATTGCCAAAGCTGCTAAGAAGAGTGGAAACATTGCTGCTGAAGGTTTGACACATATCGAAGTTTCAGGTAACAAAGCTTCAATTATCGAAGTTAACTCAGAAACTGACTTTGTTTCATCAAACGACAAATTTATCAATCTTGTTAACTCAATTGGTAAAGCTATTGTTGAAAACGAACCAAAGACTATGGACGAAGCTTTAGCTTTAAGTCTAGGTGACGAATCAATTAACGATGCTATCACAGGCTTAACAGCTGTTATCGGTGAAAAGATCAGCTTGAGACGTTTCGAAGTTCTTGATAAGACTGATGCACAAGTCTTCGGTTCATACCTACATAACGGTGGCCTAATCGGTGCTATCGTTACTCTTGAAGGTTCTGATGAAGACGCTGCTAAGGATGTTGCTATGCACGTTGCTGCTATCAATCCTAAGTACATGAGTCGCGAACAAGTTCCTAGCGATGTTCTTGAACATGAAAAGGCAATCTTCACTGAAGAAACAAAGGCTGAAGGTAAACCTGAAAAGATTATTCCAAGAATCGTTGAAGGCCGTGTAAACAAGTACTTGTCAGAAATTAGTTTGGCTGACCAAGAATTTGTTAAGGATTCAGATATGACTGTTCAACAATTCGTTGAATCTAAGAACAGTAAGTTAGTATCATTTGTTCGTTACGAAGTTGGCGAAGGAATCGAAAAGAAACAAGAAGACTTTGCTGAAGAAGTAAAGAACCAAATGAATAACTAATTAATTCGTTTAATTTTTAAGAAAGGTCGCTTAATTCATTGTGAATTAAACGACCTTTTCTTGTATAAAGGGTTGTATCCGAGCGATTTTTATTTAAAAATAGTGATTAGATAAATTTACTGTATCGAATATGTTAAAATATTTAGTAGCAAAATTAAAGGAGAGAACGTATGCCTGATATCAAGTATAAAAGAGTGATTTTAAAAGTTTCTGGTGAAGCATTGGCCGGAGAAAAGGGATTTGGAATTAACCCTCCAGTTATTAAACAAATAGCTGAACAAATTAAGAGTGTTCATGATCTAGGTGTACAAGTTGCGATCGTTTGTGGCGGTGGTAACATTTGGCGTGGTGAAACCGGTGCCGAAATGGGTATGGATCGTGCCCAAGCTGACTACATGGGTATGATGGCAACAGTTATGAATGGCTTGGCTTTACAAGATGGTCTTGAACATATCGGTGTTCCTACACGTGTGCAAACATCAATTGAGATGCGTCAAGTTGCTGAACCATACATCAGAAGAAAGGCCGTTAGACATCTTGAAAAGGGTCGTGTCGTAATCTTTGCTGGTGGTACTGGTAATCCTTACTTCTCAACTGATACAACTTCAGTTCTTCGTGCAGCTGAAATTGAAGCGGATGTTATTTTGATGGCCAAGAATAATGTTGACGGTGTTTATTCTGCAGATCCTAAGAAAGATCCAAATGCCAAGAAGTATTCAGAATTGACCCAACTTGATATTATCAATAAGAATCTTGGAGTTATGGATACAACTGCTTCATCATTGTCAATGGACAACGACATTTCATTGATCGTCTTTAACTTGAACAAACCAGAAAACATCAAGAAAGTTGTTCAAGGTGAAAATATCGGAACAATTATAAAGGGTGGTAATGATGACAAATAAAGCTATTTCAAAAGCAAAAGAGAACATGGGTAAGTCCATCGAAGTTTTGAATCGTGACTTGGCTAATATTCGTGCTGGTAAAGCTAATGCATCAATTTTGAACAAGGTGATGGTTTCATATTATGGTAGTGAAGTTCCTTTGAACCAAGTAGCTTCAATCAATGTTCCTGAAGCTCGAGTTCTTTTGATCACACCTTATGACAAATCTTCACTCGATGATATTGAACATGCTATCAATTCATCTGATTTAGGACTAAATCCAGCAAATGACGGTAACGTTATTCGTTTGGTAATCCCACAGTTGACCGGTGAACGCCGTCAAGAGATTGCTAAGCAAGTTGGTAAAGAAGCAGAAGGCGGCCGTATTGCTGTCCGTAATGTTCGTCGTGAAGCTATGGATGATTTGAAGAAGCAATTAAAGGCTAGCGATGTAACTGAAGATGAATTCCATAATCTTGAAAAAGATGTTCAGAAAGTTACTGATGATGCCATCAAACAAATTGATCAATTGGCTGCCGATAAGGAAAAGGAAATTACTGAAGGGTAATCTCAATGGCAGAGGATAATAAGCAACAATTGAGTCCAGAAATGTCGATTCCAAAGCACATTGCGATTATTATGGATGGCAATGGTCGTTGGGCTAAGGAATTAGGTCAACCAAGAATTGCCGGTCATAAAGCTGGTATGAACAATGTGAAGACGATTGCTACAGCCGCCAGTCATTTCGGTGTAAAAGTTTTGAGTCTCTACGCTTTTTCCACTGAAAATTGGAGTCGTCCTAGTAAGGAAGTTAACTTTTTGATGCGTTTGCCAGTTGATTTCTTTGGAACGTTTATGCCGGACTTGATTAAGGAAAATATTAAGGTCGTTGTGACGGGCTTTACGGACCATTTACCTGATCGGACCAAAAATGTAGTGTTAAAAGCAGTTGAGGATACCAAGGATAATACTGGGATGATTCTCAACTTTGCTTTTAATTATGGTGGTCGTGCGGAGATTATCCATGCGACAAAAAATTTGGCAATTGAAGCCGTTAATGGTTCAATAGACCCAGATAAAATTGACGATGAAATGTTTGCTAACCATTTACTAACGAATCAATTAGGAGAATTAGCCGATCCGGATCTTTTGATCAGAACGAGCGGCGAAGAAAGAATCTCCAACTTTATGTTATGGCAGTTAGCTTATTCAGAAATGGTCTTTGATAAAACTTATTGGCCTAATTATACGGTTGATAATTTGATTGAGGATATTAAAGAATTTGACAGACGAGACCGTCGATATGGATCTGTTTAGTTCGATTGGGGGAAAATTATGAAACAACGTGTAATCACAGCTGTTATTGCCTTGGCAATCTTTATTCCCATTCTGCTTGCTGGTGGAGTATGGCTGGAAATAGCTGCTGCAGCTTTAGCTGTAGTTGGTGTATTTGAAATTTATATCATGCGTAAACGAATTATCGTTTCAATTGATTTCTTGGTAACAGTACTGGGAACATTAGCTTTAGTAGTGCCAAATGGATTCTATCGTGGCTGGTTCCCAGCAAGTTTTTCAAGATTGGATTTATTTTACGTCTTTGCGGTGATCCTATTGATCATCACAGTTTTGACTAAGAATAAGTTCAACTTTGAAGATGCTGGCGTTTCGACTGTGGCAATGCTTTATATTGGAACTGGTTTCCATTATTTGGCAGCAGTCAGAAATTCACAAGCTGGCTTAGCACTTCTAATGTATGCTTTGATCGTCGTTTGGTCGACAGATATTTTTGCCTATACTTTTGGTAGAAAAATCGGTAAGCATAAGTTATGGCCTGCTATTAGTCCTAACAAGACTTGGGAAGGAACAATTGCCGGAATCGTGATGGCATTGCTTCTCTCAGGCCTTTATATGTACTTTTACCCACAAGAGTACTCGACTGTCACAATGTTGATGATTGCCTTTGTACTCTCAATTATGGGTCAAATGGGCGATTTGATTGAATCTGCTTATAAGAGATTTTACAAAGTAAAAGATTCAGGGAACATTTTGCCAGGTCATGGTGGAATCTTGGATCGTTTTGATAGCATGTTGATCGTGCTACCTTTGTTACACATTTTTGGTTTAGTATAAACAGCTCGTGGAGGTTAAAATGACCGCGATAATTACATTTATAATCGTTTTTGGAATCCTTGTGATCGTTCATGAATTTGGACACTATTATGCTGCAAAAAAATCCGGAATCTTGGTTCGGGAATTTTCTGTTGGAATGGGGCCCAAAATCGTTGCTTACCGAAAGAATCATACGACCTATACTCTGCGGCTTTTGCCACTGGGTGGTTATGTCCGTATGGCTGGAGCGCAAGAGGACGATTCTGAGATTCAACCAGGAACGATGGCATCATTAGTCATAAATGATGATGATAAAGTAACAAAAATAATTACTTCAAGTAAAGTTTACGATGCAAACGCGGTTCCAGTTCAAATCTCAAAAGCTGATCTTGTCGATGATTTAATAATTGAAGGTTACGAAAATGGTGATGAAACGATCACCAAAAAGTATTCTGTTGATCATGATGCAACAATCGTTGAAGAAGATGGGACAGAGGTACAAATTGCCCCTCGTGACGTCCAGTTGCAGTCTGTTTCAGTTTGGAAACGGATGATCACTAATTTTGCTGGTCCATTCAATAACTTTGTCTTAGCGATCGTAGCGGCAATTATCGCCGCTTTTATGATGGGTTCAGTTGCGACTGGAACGAATCAACTTGGCAGTGTGCAGAGTAATTCTGTGGCGCAAAAAGCGGGTTTAAAAGCTAATGATAAGATTTTGAGTGTCAACGGTAAAAAAACTAGTTCATGGACAGCTTTAACTGAAAGCATTCAAAACAATCCTGGTAAACAAGTAACCATGGATGTGCAATCAGGTACAAGTACTAAACAAGTTAAATTAACGCCAAAGACAGTCAAACAGTCTGGTCAAAAATATGGACTGATCGGTATTACAGCTAAGTTGGATTCGAGCTTTTTAGGTAAGATCAAATATGGCTTTAACTATAGCTGGAGTACTTCACTGACCATTTTCCATGCTTTAGGCAAGATGGTTTCTGGTGGATTTAATATCAACCAGTTGTCCGGTCCAGTCGGAATCTATTCCATGACTTCAAAAGTGGCCTCGACTGGTTTGATCAACATCATCTTGTTTACATCAATGCTGTCAATGAACTTAGGAATCGTCAACCTGATACCGATTCCGGCGCTAGATGGTGGAAAAATTTTATTGAATATCGTTGAAGCAATCAGACGAAAACCAATTCCAGAACAATACGAAAATGTCATTACACTGATTGGGGTCGGCATTTTGGTCTTGTTGATGATTGCAGTCACTTGGAATGATATCCAGCGCTTCTTTATAAAATAGGGGGATAAAAGAACTTGAAACAATCAAAATTATATATTCCAACACTGAAACAAACTCCTTCAGATGCTGAGGCCATCAGTCACCAGTTGATGTTGAGAGCGGGTTACATTAGACAAGTTTCTGCAGGTGTATACGCATACTTGCCACTTGCTTGGTCAGTAATTCAAAGAATTGAAAATATCGTACGTAAAGAAATGACAAAGATCGACGTTGCTGAAATGCGCATGCCCGCAATTTTACCAGCTGACTTGTGGAAAGAAAGTGGCCGTTACGCAACATATGGCGACAATCTTTTCAAATTTAAAGATCGTCACGAACGTGATTTCATCTTAGGACCAACGCATGAGGAAACTTTCACAAGTGTTGTTAAGGAAGGTTTGAATAGTTACAAGAAATTACCTCTTTCTTTATACCAAATGCAAATGAAATATCGTGATGAAGATCGTCCTCGTAATGGTTTGTTGCGTGGTCGTGAATTCATTATGAAAGATGCATATTCATTCTCAGCTAACAAAGAGCAACTCGATGTGATCTTTAATCAAATGGAACAAGCTTATCGAAATATCTTCGATTTGTGTGGTTTGAATTACCGTGCAATTATCGGTGATGCTGGTGCCATGGGTGGAACTGATTCTAAAGAATTTTCAGCTATTGCGGCCATCGGTGAAGATACGATTGCTTATTCAGATGAATCAGATTATTCAGCTAACTTGGAAATGGCTGCAAGTAAGATGGATGAAAATCCTCAAGAAGAAAAGCAAGCTATGTCTGAAGTCGATACACCTAACGTTCATACCATTGACACTTTAGCAGCGTTATTAAAGGTCGATCCAGCAAGAATTATGAAGGCTGTGGCTTATATCGCCGACGAAAAGCCGGTCATGGTCATGATTCGTGGCGACTATGATGTTAATGATGTTAAGTTAAAGAATTATTTAGGTGCTGACTTCTTACGTGAAGCGACTGCTGAAGAAGTAACTGATGTCTTCAAGAGTGTACCTGGTTTTATTGGACCTAAGGGTATTTCTGAAGATGTGCAAGTGTTGTATGATAGTTCACTAGTAGGTTTGACTAACTTTGTAGTGGGACCTAATAAGAAGGATCGTCATTTTATCAATGCTAACTTTGAAGATATTACAACGGAAATGCCTGAATTTAGAGACTTCCGTGTCATTAAAGAGGGTGAGGTTTCACCTGATGGACATGGTCATATTAAGTTCACTCGTGGTATTGAAATTGGTCATATCTTCAAATTGGGAACTAAATTCTCCAAGGCACTAGGTGCTAACTTCTTGGATGAAAATGGTAAGTCGAATCCAATCATCATGGGAAGTTATGGTATTGGTATCTCACGTCTTTTGACAGCCATTGTTGAACAACATAGTGATGAGAACGGGATTATTTGGCCTGAAAGCTTGGCACCTTATCAAGTCCATGTTGTTCCTATTAAGTACAATGATGATGTTCAAGGCAAGTTGAGTGATGAAATCGTTTCATTGCTTCAAGATCAAGGATATGATGTCTTACTTGATGACCGTAAAGAACGTCCCGGTGTTAAGTTTGCCGATTCCGATTTGATTGGTTTGCCAATTAGAATCACTGTTGGTAAAAAGGCTGGCGATGGTATCGTTGAATTGAAGATCAGAAGTACTGGCGAAACCATTGAAGTAAGTAAAGATGAATTAGTAAATTCAGTAAAAATATTGCTTAAGAATCAGTAATGAGGCTTAGGCCTTTTTTATTTTTTGAAAGGTAGAATATGGCAGATACAAAACAACTTTTTGAAATTCTCGTTAAGCAGATCAAGTTAGACAGTCTTTTAAGTTCGAAGGCTTCATTTGCAGACGGAAAATTAACCAAGTTGGAAGTTCATAAGAATAGTAAACGCTGGACTTTTTTCTTCGAGTTCAACGATGTCTTGCCATTTGATGAATTTTTAACATTTGTAAAAGCTCTCAAGGCTAATTTTGACGGGATTGCTCAAGTCGATTTTGAGATCAGTACCAAAAAAGCTCAGCTGAGAGAAAAAGACATAAAAGATTATTGGAATTATGTTTTAAATGATTGCGGCGTCAATTCACCGATGGTCATCAGTCGGATCAGTCAAACTCCACCATACATGCAAGATGGTCAGGTATTTTTTGATGTTTCGAATGATTTCATGGCTGATATTATCGACGGCAATTTAATGAACGGCTTGCAGTCAGAATACAGTAGTTTAGGTTTTCCAGATTTTAAGATCAGAACTAATATCGATCAAAACAAGTCGCAGGAAAAAGAAGCAGCTATGAAGGCAGCTAATGCTGAAAAAGCTAAGCAATTTCAAGCTAAGGCCAAAGAAGCAAGTGAGAAAAAGGCGGCCAAACCGGCAGGCAATGTTTCAAAAGTAGGTCGCAAGATTCCCGATGATCAAGAAATTACACAGATGGTCGATATCATTGAAGAGGACCGTGGCAAGGTAGTTGAAGGTTATGTCTTTGATATTGATGTTCGAAAACTTAAGTCAGGCCGCTCACTTTTGATTTTGAAAGTGACTGACTATACTTCTTCATTTAGTATCAAGAAATTTTCTAACGGTGAAGATGATGAAAACTTCTTTAACTCCTTAGATAAAGGTGCTTGGATCAGAGTTCGTGGTAGTGTTCAAGAAGATAATTTCTCACGTGAATTAGTAATTATGGCGCAAGATATCAATGTGATCAAACATGAATCACGTCAAGATACCGCTGAAGAGGATAATAAGCGAATCGAATTGCACGCGCATACTAATATGAGTCAAATGGACGCTATTCCTAGCGCCACTGATTTGATCAAACGGGCTAGCGACTGGGGGCAGCCAGCGATTGCTATCACCGATCATCATGCATTGCAGGCCTTTCCAGAAGCTTTCAGTGCTGGTAAAAAGTTCGGGGTCAAGATTGCTTATGGAGTCGAGATCGACCTTGTTGACGAAGGTAATCCTATTGCCTACAACTTACGAGATCAAAAACTTGCTGGTTCTGAATACGTCATCTTTGATACGGAAACGACTGGTCTGTCAGCCGTATACGACTCGATTATTGAAATTGGGGCAACCAAGATGAAGAACGGCGAGGTAATTGACCGTTTTGACAAGTTTATCAATCCTGGTCATCCACTCTCAGAAGTAACGACTAATTTGACTAGTATTACGACGGAAATGGTTGAAAATGCTCCAGATGAATCAGTTATTATCGGCGAATTTATGGATTTCATCGGCGATGATATTTTAGTCGGTCATAACGTTACTTTCGATATGGGCTTCATGAATGCTGCTTTGACGAGAATGGGACGAAACCGATTGTCAATGCCAGTTATTGATACTTTGGAAATGTCTCGGACCTTGCATTCTGAATATCGTAACCACAAGCTGGATTCTTTGGCCAAACGTTATAATATCGTTTTGGAACACCATCACCGGGCTGATTCCGATGCTGAAACAACTGGTTATTTGATGTATAAATTGTTCGATGAATTGGAAGATAAATTTGGAACCGACAATGTTTCACAGTTAAATGACCATATCGGTGGGGATGAAGCTTATAAGCAGGCACGTCCAAGTCATGCCATTTTGCTAGCTCAAACTCAAGCTGGGTTGAAGAATATGTTCAAAATCGTTTCATATTCAATGACGCAATATTATTATCGAACAGCTCGTGTCCCTAGACGGTTGTTGAATAAGTATCGTGAAGGAATTATCGTCGGTTCGGCTTGTGAGAATGGCGAAGTTTTCACTAGCATGATGCAAAAAGGTTACGATGAGACACGCGAATTAGCTCAATACTATGATTATTTGGAAGTTATGCCTCGCTCATTGTATCAACATTTGATTGATATCAAGATCATTAAAGATGAAGCAGCTCTGCAAGAGATTTTGAAAAATATCGTTAAACTGGGTAAAGAGTTAAAGAAGCCAGTTGTTGCGAC
Organism: Companilactobacillus sp. FL22-3; assembly: GCF_054881455.1. Lineage (NCBI taxonomy): Bacteria > Bacillati > Bacillota > Bacilli > Lactobacillales > Lactobacillaceae > Companilactobacillus > Companilactobacillus sp. FL22-3. The sequence continues at coordinate 154,232 of NZ_JBTYYZ010000002.1, forward strand.
TGGTGATGTGCATTATATTGATGAGCACGATAAGGTTTATCGAGACATCGTCATCAAGGCGGTCAAAAGTAATGCATTGGCCAGACGTCCACAGTTGCCTGATGTACAGTTTAGGACGACTAATGAGATGTTTGATGAATTCAGTTATATGGATCAAGCCACTGAACAAGAGATTATCGTCGATAATCCTAAGAAAATCATGGATTCAATCGAAGAGATATCTCCGGTTAAAGACAAACTTTATACCCCAAAGATGGACGGGGCCGAAGATGAGATCCGTGAATTGACAATGAACAAGGCTCACGAATTATATGGTGATCCGCTGCCAGAATTGGTTCAAAAACGAATGGATCGAGAGTTGAAGAGTATTATCGGTAATGGTTTCTCCGTTATTTATTTGATTGCTCAACGCCTAGTTTATAAGTCCAATAAAGATGGATATTTGGTTGGTTCCCGTGGTTCAGTTGGTTCAAGTTTCGTGGCCACAATGACCGGTATTACTGAAGTTAATCCTTTACCACCACATTATCGTTGTCCAGAATGTAAGTATTCCGAATTCTTTACCAAAGGTGAAGTTGGTTCAGGATACGACTTGCCAGACAAGAAATGTCCTAAGTGTGGTGCGGATTTAGAAAAAGATGGTCAAGATATTCCTTTTGAAACTTTCTTAGGTTTCAAAGGGGATAAGGTACCTGATATCGATTTGAACTTCTCCGGTGACTACCAACCCGTAGCTCACAATTATACGAAAGTTTTGTTTGGGGAAGATCATGTTTTCCGTGCGGGTACAATTGGAACGATTGCTGACCGAACGGCCTTTGGTTATGTGAAAAACTATGAAGAGTTGACTGGTCAAAACTTGCGAAATGCAGAAGAAGAACGGTTAGCAATTGGTTCAACAGGTGTTAAACGAACAACTGGTCAACATCCGGCTGGTATTATCGTTGTGCCAGATTATATGGATATCTTTGATTTCACGCCGATTCAATATCCCGCTGATGATCAAAGTGCTTTGTGGAAAACTACTCACTTTGATTTCCACTCGATTCATGATAATATCTTGAAACTTGATATCCTGGGACATGATGATCCGACGATGATCCGTATGTTACAAGATTTATCTGGGATTGATCCTAAGACTTTGCCAGTTAAAGACCCTGGAGTGATGGAATTATTTAGAAGTACTGATTCCTTGGATGTCACGCCAGAACAGATTTTTTCTAAGACTGGAACGCTCGGTGTTCCCGAATTTGGGACTCGTTTTGTGCGGGGGATGCTCGAAAAAACTCATCCGACGACCTTTGCGGAATTGCTGCAAATTTCTGGACTCTCCCATGGTACCGACGTTTGGTTGGGTAATGCTGAAAAATTGATCGACAAAGGTGTCGTTACGCTAAAAGATGTTATTGGTTGTCGTGATAATATCATGATGGATTTGATTCACTACGGAATGGATTCGCAAATGGCTTTCCAAATTATGGAGCATGTTCGTAAGGGACGTGGTATTCCTGACGATTGGAAGCAAGCGATGAAAGATGCCGAAGTTCCTGATTGGTATATCGATTCTTGTTTGAAGATCAAGTACATGTTCCCTCGTGCCCATGCGACTGCCTATATTATCATGGCCTTGAGAATTGCCTACTTTAAGGTTCATTATCCACTTTATTACTACAGTGCTTACTTCACTGTCCGAGCTGATGATTTTGATCTCGTGGCGATGACGACAGGTAAAGAGGCGGTCAAAGCTTCAATGAAAGCTATCAATGATAAAGGGATGGACGCTTCAACTAAGGAAAAGAACTTGTTAACTGTTTTGGAATTAGCTAACGAATGTTTGGAACGTGGTTTCAAGATCAAGATGGTTGATATTGAAAAGTCAGATGCGTTTGAATTTAAGATCATCGATGACAAGACACTCTTAGCTCCGTTCAATGCAATTCCCGGGTTAGGTGATAACGTTGCTAAACAGATCATTGCAGCCCGTGAGGAACAGCCTTTCTTATCGAAGCAAGACCTTGGTACACGTGGTAAAGTTTCTAAAACTGTGATAGAATATATGACTGAAAATCATGTTTTGGATGACATGCCCGACGAGAATCAATTGTCGTTATTCTAACGGTAGTTGATATAAGTTGATTTAAATAGTAATATATGTTAAATTAACTACTAGTTAATTATTGATTAATGAGTGAGCAGAAATGCTCACTCTTTTTATTGCCGATTACTTTGGAGGAATGTACTTGGATACAAAAGTTGAAGAATTAAAAGCCATTTTACAGCCAATCTTAGATAAACATAACTTTTTTCTTGTTGATCTAGAATTCGTCCACGAGCGTGGAGACTGGTATTTGAGAGTTTATGCTGATAAAAAAGGTGGCATCAACATCGATGACTGTGCGCTGATCAGTGAGGAATATGGTGAAAAGCTGGATGAATTGAATCCTATCGAACCCGCTTATTACTTAGAAGTTTCTTCACCAGGGGCTGAACGTCCATTGAAAAACGATGCTAGTTTAGCTGATTATGTTGACGACTATGTGCATGCTTCTTTATATCAAAAACAAGATGGTCAAAAAGCTTTTGAGGGTACATTAAGCGAAGTAACTGAAGATAAAATAACTTTGATCGTTAAAGTTAAGAATTTAAAAAAACAAGTAGAAATCAATCGCGACAATATCGCCAAGATTCGACTTGCAATCGAATTCTAAGGAGAAAATCATGAGTAAAGAAATGGTTGAGGCTCTTGACGCACTTGAAAGCGAAAAGGGTATTAAAAAAGAATATGTGATTGAATCACTCGAAGCCGCTTTGGTTGCAGCTTATAAGAGAAATTACAACCAAGCCCAAAACGTTGATGTTGAATTTGACGCTAAAAAGGGTAATATACATGTTTATGCAGTCAAAGAAGTAGTTGACGAAGTAGCTGATGATCGTTTAGAAGTCAGCTTAGAAGAAGCTCAAAAGAAGAGCAAGGGTTATGAAATTGGCGATCACATCAAAGAAGAAGTAACACCAAAAGACTTCGGCCGTATCGCTGCGCAAACTGCTAAACAAGTCATCATGCAACGAGTTCGTGAAGCTGAGCGTGATATCATTTATAATGAATATAGCCAATATGAGCACGAAATTATCCAAGGAACAGTTGAACGAAGCGACAGTCGTTATGTTTATATCACTTACGGTCGGATCGAAACTGTTATGCCAAAATCAGACCAAATGCCTGGTGAGACATATAATTCACGTGATCGTATCCGTGTTTACGTCACTAAGGTTGAAAATGCTACTAAGGGACCACAAGTTTTTGTTTCCAGAACTGATCCCGGTTTGGTAAAACGTCTCTTTGAACAACAAGTACCTGAGATTTATGATGGAACAGTTGAGATCGTCTCAATTGCCCGTGAAGCTGGAGATAGAACAAAGATTGCAGTTAAGTCTGATAATCCAGATGTTGATCCAGTGGGAACTTGTGTTGGACCAAAGGGTAGCCGTGTTCAAGCAATCGTTGATGAATTGAACGGTGAAAATATCGATGTCGTACCTTATGTCGACGATCCAGTTGATTTCATCGCTAATGCCTTGAATCCAGCTGAAGTTATCGCAGTTCAATTTGACGAAGATGATAAGAAGCAATGTATCGTGATCGTACCTGATTATCATTTGTCTTTGGCAATTGGTAAAAAGGGACAAAATGCCCGTCTAGCTGCCAAGTTGACTGGTTACAAGATCGATATCAAACCAGAATCACAAGTTGAATTCGTTGATGATAACGATCAAGACGTTGACTTAGCTGACGTTGAAAGTGGTAAGATCGATATTGAGAAGACACGTGAAAATGCCGCCAATGCAGATGATGCAAAGAATCCAGCTGCCGAGGAAGCTGATTCTGATTCAGAAGAATAAAAAGGGGTGATGGATTTGGCAACTCGTAAGATACCAATGCGAAAAGATATTTTAACAAATAATATGTATCCAAAAAGAGAAATGGTCAGAATTGTCAAAGATAAAGAAGGCAATATTTCGATTGATCCTACTGGTAAAAAACCTGGTCGCGGTGCTTATGTTGGTCTGGATCCAGAAGCCGTTAAAGCTGCTAAATCAAAGAAATCTTTAGAAAAGGTTTTCTCACATGCAGTTCCAGCAGATTTTTATGATGAGCTATTTGAATTCGTTGATCATCAAAAAGCTCGAATGGACTTGTTTGGGGATCTTGGGAAGAAACATTAATGAATTCTTTTTTAAGTTTTTTAGGTCTCGCAGTTAGAGCTCGAAAAGTTATTAGTGGCACTGAATTGACCATTAACGGAATTCGTAATGGTGAAGTTAAATTGGTAATTATGTCCGAGGATTGTAGTGCTCGCACGAAAAAGGATTTGCACAATAAGGCAAGTTATTATAATGTACCTGTGATAGATACATTGACTAGTAATGAAATTAAAACGGCTATTGGAAAAGACAGAAAAGTTATGGGAATAACAGATTTTGGATTTGCTAAAAGGTTAAAAGAAATAATGGACAATTAAGGAGAGTGATAGGATGGTCAAAAAGAGAATTTATACTATTGCAAAAGAAAATAGTGTTGAGAATCAAGTAGTACTAGATGCCGCCAATAAGTTAGGCATTGATGTTAAGAACCACATGTCATCAGTCGATGAAGGCGCAGAAAAGAAGATTGTGAACAGCTTGAAAGGTAACAGTAATGCTACTAAACCAGCTGCTAAACCTGCAACTTCAAAGCCAGCTTCCACAAGTAATGAGGGACATGAAGGTAGTAATCGTAATTCCGGTGAACACAAGACCAAAATCAAGATTACTGCTGTAAGAAGAGATACTAATAAGGGTAAAGGTCACTTTGACCATCGTAACAACAATCACACATCCAATGGTAATCGTCCAAACAGCAATAATAATAACCATCGTAATAACACTACCGCAAACAACAATACCCATAATGGCGAACGTAGTAACCAAGTGCGCGACAATCACGGTCGTAATAATGACAACCGTAATAACGCAAACAGTAACAATCGCAATAGTCAAACACGTGACAACCGCAATCGCAACAACAATAATCGACGTGATCGTTCTAATACGCAAACTCAACAAGCACCACGTCCAAGACAAAGTGCTGGTAATAAATACTTAGAACAATTTAAGACAAACATCGCTGATGCTAGTCGTATTCCTAGTCATCCAACTAGAAATAACAATAATCGTCCTAACAATAATCGCAATCATAACGATAATGCTCAAAAGAACAATCACCGTCCTAACAACAATGGCACTAACCAAAATCGTGTCAATAACCGTAACAATAATTCTGCCAATAATAACCAACGCAACAACAGTGCAAATAATAATCAAAACAGAAGACCTAATAACCAAACTACAGCTGCTAAAGCTAAGGAAACTACAAAGTCAACTGTAGCTCAAACTGATATTCCAAAACCAGAATACAAGAAGCAAAAACCAACTAATAATAATCGTGACTTTGGACATAAGACTAATCTGGCTAATCCATTTGGTAGTCGTAAGAAGAAGAAAGAACGCAAGCGTCAACAACGTCAACGTACCGAACCTAAGAAGCCAATGCCACAAAGAAAAGAACGTCCATTACCAGAAACATTAGTTTATACAGTTGGTATGAACGCTCAAGATATTGGTAAGTTGATCCATAGAGAACCAGCTGAAATTGTTAAGAAACTCTTCATGCTGGGGATCATGATCAACCAAAACAAGTCTTTGGATAAAGATACCATTGAATTGCTAGCCACAGATTACGGTATCAATGCTCAAGAAAAAGTCGAAGAAGATGTTGCCGATATCGACAAGTACTTCGATGCTGAAGCTAACAATACTGAAAATCTTGTTCACAGACCACCAGTTGTTACTATCATGGGACACGTTGATCATGGTAAGACAACCTTGCTTGATCATTTGAGACATACTCATGTTACTGCTGGTGAAGCCGGTGGTATCACACAACATATTGGTGCTTATCAAGTTCGTCTTCAAGACAGATTGATCACATTCTTGGATACTCCAGGACATGCGGCCTTTACTAATATGCGTGCTCGTGGTGCTGATATCACTGATATCGTTGTCCTAGTTGTTGCTGCTGACGATGGTGTTATGCCTCAGACTATTGAAGCTATCAACCATGCTAAGGCTGCTAATGACCCAATTATTGTGGCAATCAATAAGATCGATAAGCCAGGTGCTAACCCACAACACGTAACCGAAGAATTGATGAAATATGACTTGGTTCCTGAAGATTACGGTGGGGATACGATCTTTGTTAATATCTCAGCTAAGATGGGTACTAACATTGATGAATTGCTAGAAATGATCTTGCTTGAATCTGATGTCTTGGAATTGAAAGCAAATCCTAAGCAAAAAGCTATTGGTACAGTTATTGAAGCTAAATTGGATAAGGGCCGTGGACCAGTGGCAACATTGCTTGTTCAACAAGGTACATTGCATGTCGGTGATCCAATCGTTGTTGGTAATACTTTTGGTCGTGTTAGAACGATGACTAATTACAATGGTAAAGAGATCAAAGCTGCTAAACCTTCAGAACCAGTTGAGATCACAGGTCTAAATGATGTTCCAGAATCAGCTGATAAGTTCGTAGTCTTCGATGATGAAAAGACTGCTCGTGCTGCTGGTGAAGAGCGTGCAAGTCGTGCCCTTGAAAAGGAACGTCAAAACTCTAACCCAGTTACACTTGATAACTTATTCGAAACAATGAAAGAAGGAGAACTTAAACAAGTTGCCGTTATTATTAAGGCCGATGTTCAAGGTTCTGCTGAAGCCATTGCCGGAAGTTTGAGAAAGATCGAAGTTGAAGGCGTTCGTGTCAATATCATTCATCAAGCTGTTGGTGCTATTACTGAAAGTGATGTTAACTTGGCCGCTGCAAGTAATGCTATCATTATTGGTTTCAACGTTCGTCCAACCGCTCAAGCAAAGACGCAAGCTAAGGATGAGAATGTCGATATCCGTCTACACAGAGTTATCTATAAGGCTATCGATGAAGTTGAAGCTGCTATGAAGGGTATGCTTGAACCAGTTTATGAAGAAAAGATCACTGGTAACTTGACAGTCCGTGAAACATATAATGTTTCTAAGGTCGGTACAATTGCTGGTTGTTACGTTGATAGTGGTAAGATCCAACGTGATAGTGGTGTCAGACTCGTTCGAGATGGCGTTGTTATCTACGAAGGCAAGCTTGCTTCACTTAAACGTTTCAAAGACGATGTTAAAGAAGTTGGTTCCGGATTCGAATGTGGTATCACAATCGAAAACTACAACGATATTAAGATCGGTGATCAAATTGAAGCTTATGTCATGGAAGAAGTTCCAGTTAAATAATTACTGAATTCAAATAGAAAGTCTGATGCATAAAGCATGGGGCTTTCTTTTTTTTGACCGTGATGTGATATAATCATCTAGTGATGAATAAAAAGACTTAAATAGGTTTTTTAAATAATGTAGGAGGTACGATATGGTTAAACATCGTATTGGTCGTGTAGAACAAGAGATTCAAAAAGAAGTTAACGACATTCTTTTAAAACGTGTTCGTGATCCAAGAGTTCAAGGCGTGACAGTAACTGGTGTTGAGATGACAGGTGACTTACAACAAGCCACGATTTATTACAGCATTCTCTCAGAAAAGGCTAGCGACGTTGAAAAAACTCAAGCTGGTCTGGACAAAGCTACCGGTTTGATCCGCCGTGAATTAGGTCAAAAATTAACTTTGTATAAAGTTCCTGAACTAGAATTCAAACAAGATGATTCAGTTCGTTATGGTGAAAAAATCGATAAGTTGATTGCTAAAATGCATCAAGACGAAGCAAATCGGTAATGTTTAATTAAAAAATGGGTAGATAAATCGATTCTGGTTTATCTACCTTTTTGAGTTGAAAACTAGTAAGATTATTGAAGAGAATAGACAGATACGGAGATTGTTATGGACGGAGTAATTCCTTTAAATAAAGAAATCGGGCAGACTAGTTCTGATTACGTTTATCAATTAAGAAAATTATTGCACACGCGAAAAATTGGACACACCGGGACATTAGATCCACTTGTTGACGGTGTCTTACCAATTTGTGTGGGACAGGCTACTAAACTAGTCAATACTTTGACTGGTTCACCTAAGGAATATGTTGGTCAGATCACCTTAGGCAAATCAACTACGACTGAAGATCGAGAGGGTGAGGTTGTTGAAGAAAAGAAACTGGTGCAACCTTTCAGTGTTGAGCAATTAAATGAGACCTTTAAAAAAATGACTGGTGATTTAGTACAAATACCACCAATGTTTTCTGCGGTTAGAGTCAATGGCAAGAAATTATACGAATATGCCCGTGCTGGCATTGAAGTTGAGCGTCCCCAGCGACAGATTCATATTTATGATTTTCATATTTTGGATGAACCGATTTTTGATCCCACAACTGGGTACCAGACGGTAAAGTTTCACGTCAAGTGTTCTAAAGGTACATATGTGAGAACTTTGGCAGTGGAATTCGGTCACCTTTTAGAAATGCCGGCTTATATGTCGCAGTTAACGCGAGTTAAGAGTGCCGGGATCAGTCTCGACGAGACTTTTACAATTGGCCAAATTTCAACGATGCTCGACAATAATGATTACAGCTTTTTACGTTCAATTGACCAAGTCTTAAAGGATGTCCCTCAACACGAATTAACTGACGAAGAATGGGAAGTTAGGGTCTTACATGGCGGCTTTTTAGAAGTAGAAGCTGATAAGACTCAACAATTGCGAGTTCAACGAAATGGAATTACGAAAGCCCTTTACAAGTATGATAAAGTAAGAGATATGTGGATTCCTGATTTAATGTTATTGAATAATAAATAAAAAGAGATAAAAAATGCGAATAATAAACGTTAAACATCCTTTATTGGAACAGCAACGTCCCAAAAGCGACACTGTCTTAATAATGGGCTTCTTTGATGGTGTACATTTGGGGCATCAAAAGGTCATTAAAACGGGTGTAGCTTTAGCACGTGAAAAAAACTTGCCAGCAGTCTTAATGACTTTTGACCGCTCACCTCGCACAGTTTACCAACATGAGAAAAATTTTAAATATTTATCAACCATGTCCAGAAAAGCTGAATTAGTTGAGCAATTAGGTGTAGATGCACTTTATTTTGTCGAATTCAGCGATGATTTTGCCCATTTAGAGCCCCAGGCCTTTGTGGACCAGTATATGCTCGGATTGAAAGCTAAGTATGTTGTAGCAGGTTTTGATTATACGTATGGCAAAAAAGACCGTGCTAATATGAAAACCTTGCCTGACTTTGCTCAAGGACGATTTGAAACAGTTACGGTTCCTGAACAATTGATCGATGGGAAAAAGATCGGCTCGACATCTATTAAGAGTTTCATTGAAAGTGGGCAAATTGACGCAGCTAATCAATTTTTAGGTTACCGTTATCAGAATCAAGGGGTTATCATCCATGGCTTGCAACGAGGCCGTCAATTAGGTTTTCCAACCGCTAACTTGGAAATTTCAGGTCCACAGTTAGTGCCAAAAATTGGCGTCTATGCCACGAGAATTAAAGTGGCTGGCCATTGGTATCAGGCGATGACCTCGGTGGGATACAATGTCACCTTTAAAGAAAATACGGGCGTGACAATCGAGACGAATATCTTTGACTTTGATCAAGATATTTATGGCCAAAAAGTTGAGCTCGAATGGGTAAAATATCTGCGTGGCGAAGTAAAGTTTGAAAACGCTGAGGGTCTTGTTAAACAATTGAAACTAGATCAAACCAATTCTATCCAGGCTTTGCAGATTGATTGAAATAATCAAAAGGTCCTCTGATTCTAAATTGAACCAGAGGTTTTTTATTGGGATGAGATGCTATTTCTTTCTAAATCATTTACGGTTGAAAATAATTTGTGAAATAATTGCGAAAAATGAGCGTGCATACTTGACACTATTAGGATAGATTGTTATATTTTACATTGTTAGCACTCAGGTACGAATAGTGCTAAAAAGGAGGACGGTATAATGCTATCACAACGTCAAGATGCAATCTTGAGAGAAGTCGTGCGCATATTTACAGATACCGGCCAGCCGGTTGGTTCGAAGACATTGATGAATGAACTACCTTTTCATGTAAGTTCTGCGACAATCAGAAACGAAATGGCAGTACTTGAAGAAGTAGGTTATCTCGAGAAGACCCATCTTTCTTCGGGTAGAATTCCTTCAGCAATGGGATATCGCTATTATCTGGATCACTTAGTTCAACCAACAAGCGTTCCATCAGATATTGCGAAAAGAATTGACGAAGATTTTGGTAAAACATATCACCAGATTGATGATATCATCGAACAATCTGCCAAAATTTTATCTCATCTGACCAGTTACACAGCAATCACATTAGGTCCAGAGAGCAGTTCGATCCTCTTAACAGGATTTAGAATCGTGCCTTTGAATCCACATCAACTTATGGCTATTATTGTCACAAGTGATAATAATGTTGAGAATAATATTTATACAATTGATGATGATTTTGATACTTCGATAATTGAAAAGATTGTCAATATCGTCAATGATAAGTTAGTGGGTCAGCCTTTACCTAAAGTTATCCAGATGCTTCACAATGATGTTCCAGCCATACTTTCGGAATACATGTATTCGACTGATGGTTTGTTGGACATGATGGATCAGCTTTTCAAGAAGGCCGGTTCAGAGAAGTATTACGTTGACGGACAGTTGAATCTTTTGAATTACGCTGATAATGCTGATTTATCGCAAGTTCAGTCGTTGTTCTCGATCATCAATCAGAGTAATGACTTGCGGAAGTTGATCGATCCAAGTATTACTGATGACGGTATTCGAGTGCGGTTAGGTAGTGAATTAGGCAGCGATGCTTTGAAGAACTACAGTATCATTACCGCTAATTACGATGTCGGTCATCATGGTAAAGGGGTTATTGCCCTGTTAGGTCCAACCACGATGCATTATTCACAATTAATTGGTTTACTCGGAGAGTTCAGAGTAGAATTAGCCAAACGACTAATTGATTATTATTCAAGGTATGATGATTCTTGAAATTTTAGGAGGAAGTAATGGCAGACAAAGAAAAAGATCAAGATTTGAAGACTTCTAAAGAAGAAGCAACCCAAACAAAGCAACCAGCTGAAGATAAGTCCAAAAAGGAAGCAGCTAAAAAAGTTGATCCTAAGGATAAAGAAATTGCTGATCTCAAACAGAAGAGCTCTGATTTAGAGGATAATCTTTTGAGAAGTCAAGCTGAAATGCAAAATATGACTAAGCGTCATAATAAGGAAGTCGCTGACATCCTGAAGTATGACGGTCAAAAATTGGCAACAGAGATTCTTCCCGTTTTGGACAATCTTGAACGTGCGCTTCAAGTTGAAGCTGACGACGATGCCAGCAAGCAATTGAAGAAGGGCATTGAGATGGTACATGAACACATGGTCAAAGCCTTAGAAAATAACCATGTAACGGCGATTGACAATGAGGGTGAGAAGTTTGATCCAACTTTGAGTCAAGCTGTTCAAACTGTACCAGCCGATGATAAGCATGCAAAAGACACAGTCGTTTCGGTGCTTCAAAAGGGTTATAAATTAGAAGATCGTGTACTCCGTCCTGCAATGGTCGTTGTCGCACAATAAAAAATTTGTTAATTAATTAAAAAAATAAAAGAGGTTTAGGTTTATGTCTAAAGTTATTGGTATTGATTTAGGTACTACAAACTCTGCTGTAGCCGTTCTTGAAGGTGGCTCACCAAAGATTATTACAAATCCCGAGGGTGCTAGAACAACACCATCTGTTGTTGCTTTTAAAGATGGTGAAATCCAAGTTGGTGAAGTTGCAAAGCGTCAAGCAATCACTAACCCAGATACTGTTTCATCAATCAAGCGTCACATGGGTGAAGCTGGCTACAAAGTAACAGTTGCTGGCAAGTCTTACACACCACAAGAAATCTCAGCATTTATTTTGCAACACATCAAGAAGTTCTCTGAAGATTACTTAGGTGAAAAAGTTACTGATGCTGTTATCACAGTTCCAGCTTACTTTAATGATTCACAAAGACAAGCAACTAAAGATGCTGGTAAGATCGCTGGCTTGAATGTTCAACGTATCGTTAACGAACCAACAGCTTCTGCTCTTGCTTATGGTCTTGACAATGACAAGGGTGATGAAAAGATCCTTGTTTATGACCTTGGTGGTGGTACATTTGATGTTTCTGTACTTCAATTAGGCGATGGCGTCTTCGAAGTACTTTCAACAAATGGTGATACACACCTTGGTGGTGATGACTTTGACCAAAAGATCATCGATTGGTTAGTTGCTCAATTTAAAGAAAAGAATGGCGTTGATCTATCTCAAGACAAGATGGCTCTACAACGTTTGAAGGATGCCGCTGAAAAAGCTAAGAAGGACTTGTCAGGTGTTGCTCAAACATCAATCAGTCTTCCATTTATTTCATCTGGTGCTAATGGCCCACTTCACTTGGAAGAAACTTTGACACGTGCTAAGTTTGACGAATTGACATCAGACCTTGTTGAAAGAACTAAGATCCCTGTTGACAATGCTTTGAAGGATGCCAACTTGACAAATTCTGACATTGACAAAGTTATCTTAAATGGTGGTTCAACACGTATCCCTGCTGTTCAAGATGCAGTTGCTAAGTGGACTGGCAAGACACCTGACCACTCAATCAACCCTGATGAAGCCGTTGCTTTGGGTGCTGCTATCCAAGGTGGTGTTATCTCTGGTGATGTTAAAGACGTTGTTCTACTTGATGTTACACCACTATCACTTGGTATCGAAACAATGGGTGGCGTCTTCACTAAGTTGATCGATAGAAATACAACTATCCCAACAAGCAAGTCACAAGTCTTCTCAACTGCTGCTGATAACCAAAGCGCCGTTGATATCCACGTTCTTCAAGGTGAACGTCCAATGGCTGCTGACAACAAGACTTTGGGTCGTTTCCAATTAACAGATATTCCTGCAGCTCCTCGTGGCGTACCACAAATCCAAGTTACTTTCGATATTGATAAGAACGGTATTGTTAACGTATCAGCTAAGGATATGGGTACTAACAAGGAACAAAAGATCACTATCAAGAGTTCATCAGGCTTGAGCGATGAAGAAATCGACAAGATGATGAAAGAAGCTAAGGAACACGAAGAAGAAGATAACAAACGTAAGGAAGAAGTCGATGTTAAGAACGATGTTGAACAAACATTATTCGCAACTGACAAGACTCTAAAAGACGTTAAAGGTAAAGTTTCTGACGATGAAATCAAGAAAGCCCAAGATGCTCGTGATGCTTTGAAGAAAGCTCAAGATTCAGGCGACCTTGAAGACATGAAGAAGAAACGGGATGACTTGAATAAGATCGTTCAAGACTTATCAGTTAAACTTTATCAACAAGCACAAGAGGCTCAACAAGCTAACGGTGCAAACAATGACGGTAACAACAACTCAACTGATGGTAAGAAGTCAGGCGATGACAATACCGTTGATGGCGACTTCTCTGAAGTAGATCCTGATAAAGACAAGAAATAATTGTGATAAAGAGCAGTGGTTTAATTACTAAAACCAGTTATGGTATAGTAAAAACATAGCTGCTCTTTTGAGCGTTAAATAGGAATAGGATTTAACTCTTATTATATAAAGGTGATTTAATGGCAGATAAAAATCCATATGACGTACTTGGCGTTGATAAAAACGCTTCTGATGACGAAATAAGAAAGGCATTCCGGAAACTATCTAAGAAGTATCATCCTGACTTGAATAAAGCCCCTGATGCTGAAGAGAAGTTTAAGGAAGTCAATGCAGCCTACGAATTATTAAAAGATCCGCAAAAACGTGCTCAATATGATCAATATGGTTCTGCCGGTATGAATGGTGGTCAAGGCGGATTTGGCGGCTTCGGAGGAGGAGCTGGAGATCAATTCGGTGGTTTCGAAGATATCTTTAGCCAATTCTTCGGCGGTGGCGGTGCTACTCGTTCAAACCCTAATGCCCCAAGACAAGGTTCAGACTTACAGTATCGTATGGACTTGACGTTTGAAGAAGGTGTCTTTGGTAAGAAGACTAATATTTCCTATAATCGTGAAGAAGAATGTGGTACTTGTGGTGGTTCTGGAGCTAAACCCGGAACTCATCCCGAAACATGTTCAAAATGTCACGGTTCAGGTTATGTTGAGGTTGATCGTCAAACTCCACTTGGTCGTATGCGTACTAGAGTTGTCTGTGATGTCTGCAACGGTACTGGTAAAGAAATCAAAGAAAAATGTAACGTTTGCCACGGCTCAGGTAAGGTAAATGAAAAGCATGAACTTAAAGTTACTGTACCGGCAGGAGTTGAAGATGGCCAACAAATGCGTTTAGAGGGTCAAGGTGAGGCTGGAACTAACGGTGGACCTTATGGTGATTTGTACATCGTCTTCCACGTTGCACCAAGTAAGGAATTTAGACGTGATGGTTCAACCATCTACGCTTCAGTAAACATCAGTTTCCCACAAGCAGCTTTAGGAGACGAAATCAAAGTTAATACAGTTCATGGCCCAGTCAATTTGACTGTCCCAAGTGGAACTCAAACCGGAACGACCTTTAGATTGCGTGGGAAAGGTGCTCCAGTTTTGAATAGCAAGAGTATCGGTGATGAAAAAGTTACCGTCAACATTGTGACACCTAGAAAACTTTCTAGTGAACAAAGAAGTGCTTTGAAGGACTTTGCAGCTGCTGGTGGTGACAAAGTTAAAGAAAAAGATAGTAACTTTTTCAATAAAGTAAGAGACGCTTTTAAAGGCGAATAGTAAAAAAGAAGAGGCATAGGCTTCTTCTTTTTTGTTGTCTAGAACAAGAGCGTACAATAGTGTAAAATAGACTGAATGAGAAAAACTCTAAAAGTGGTTTGACCCAACCAAAAACTTAGAGCTGAAAATTTCTGATAGAAGGGAATAATTTATGGATTTAGATCTCGATAAGTTAAAAGAAAGACAAAAAAGAATTCGTAATTTTTCTATCGTAGCGCATATTGATCATGGTAAATCAACGATTGCCGATCGAATTTTGGAAAGAACCAAAACCGTTTCAAAACGTGAGATGAAAGCCCAAATTTTGGATGATATGGATTTGGAGCGTGAACGTGGAATTACAATTAAATTAAATGCTGTTGAGCTTGAGTATGAGGCCAAAGATGGTAAGACTTATATCTTTCATCTGATCGATACGCCAGGACACGTGGATTTCTCCTATGAGGTTTCCCGTTCTTTAGCAGCTTGTGAAGGAGCTTTATTAGTAGTTGATGCTGCCCAAGGCGTTGAAGCTCAAACTTTAGCAAACGCTTATTTAGCCATTGATAACGACCTAGAGATCGTACCAGTGATCAATAAGATCGATTTGCCATCAGCTCAGCCAGATGTTGTTAAAGAAGAAATCGAAGAAATGATCGGAATTGACGCTGAGTCTTCTGTCATGATGAGTGCTAAGACCGGTGTTGGTGTCGATGAATTATTGGAAAGAATCGTTTCAGATGTGCCAGCTCCAGAAGGTGACCTTGATAAACCGCTCAAAGCCTTGATCTTTGATTCAGTTTATGACAGCTATCGTGGCGTTGTGTTAGACGTACGTGTTCGAGAAGGCGTTGTTAAGGTCGGAGACACGATTGAATTGATGAGTAATAAGAAGACCTTTGAAGTAACCGAAGTCGGTGTAATGTCTCCTAAGGCCGTCACACGTGATTACTTGATGGCTGGTGATGTTGGCTATATTACCGCCTCAATCAAGACCGTTAAGGATACGCAAGTTGGTGATACAGTCACTTTGGCTGACAATCCAACTGACGAACCTTTGACTGGTTATCGAAAGAGTACACCAATGGTATACGCTGGACTTTATCCAGTCGATAATGCCAAGTATGAAGATTTACATGAAGCTTTGGACAAATTGCAACTAAATGATGCGGCACTGGAATATGAACCAGAAACTTCTCAAGCCCTAGGTTTTGGTTTCCGGGTTGGTTTCTTAGGCTTATTGCATATGGATGTTGTTCAGGAACGTTTGGAACGTGATTTTGATCTTGATTTGATCACGACTTCACCATCGGTGGATTATCATGTTACAAAGACTGACGGTGAGGAGATCATCGTTGATAACCCAGCTGAATTGCCCGATGCAACTGACATTAAGGAAATCCGGGAACCATTCGTTAGAGCTGAGATAATGGTCCCTGAAGACTATGTTGGTCCAGTGATGGAACTTTGCCAAAGAAAACGTGGCGAGTTCGTAACGATGGATTATTTGGATAAGTATCGAGTCAATGTGATCTACAAGTTGCCATTGCTAGAAATTATTTTTGATTTCTTCGATGATTTGAAGTCAAATACTAAAGGCTATGCCTCACTTGATTATGACGTCGATGATTATGAACCAAGTGAATTGGTTAAGATGGATATCTTGTTGAACGGCGAACCGGTCGATGCCTTGAGTTTCATCGTCCATAAAGATTTTGCTCAAAAACGTGGCCGTGACATCGTAGCTCGTTTGAAAGAAGTAATTCCTCGTCAAATGTTTGAGATTCCAATTCAAGCTGCAATTGGCAATAAGATCGTGGCCCGTTCAAACGTGAAGGCTTATCGAAAGGATGTCACTGCTAAGCTCTATGGTGGTGATAGAACTCGTCGTGATAAGCTGTTGAACAAGCAAAAGGCTGGTAAGAAGCGGATGAAGGAAGTTGGTAAAGTTTCCGTACCGCAAGAAGCCTTTATGTCTGTACTTGACCTTAATCGTGGTGACAATGATAGCAAATAGTCTCTTTATTTTCGATAGTGTCAGTAACTGTTGACATGAAGATGGTTGAACTATTTCCTCAATAACTTTTGTAGCAAATGTTTGTATCAAAAAACAAAATGCATTGAATTGATCCATGTAAAAAGTAACGATATTTTTACATGGATTTTTTTATGCAAGGAGAGTTTTTTTAATAATGGATGAAACTAACTGGTCCTGGAGTCTGGGGTCTGAGGTCCATATAAAGATCCAGATCAGGCTGTTGTGATGATCAAACACTCATTTGATCTCGGGGTTAACTTTATTGATACAGCGGACTCATATGGTCCTTGGAATGCTGATAATTATTTAGCCAAAGCTTTAAAGGAATATCCTGATTCCGATAAGATCTTTATTTCTGACAAAGTTGGACAAGTTCGGACTGGTCCTGAAAAATGGATTCCACTTGGGGCACCAGCCTTTCTACGTCAAGAAGTTGAATTGTCATTGTGCAAATTCCATCGTGATCATGAAGATCTTTTATTTTTGCACCGGATCGATAAAAACTATCCAATGGAAGAGCAAGTCGGTGAACTGAAGAAGATGCAAGTTGAAGGTAAGAGCAAGCATATCGGTATCAGTCAAGTAACGCTTGAACAATTAAAGGCGGCTCAAAAAGTTGCTAAGATCGATGCTGTTGAAAATATGTACAATGTTGGTCATCACAAAGGTGACGATGCAATCGTCGATTATTGTAAGACCCAAGGTATTGCGTTCTTGCCATGATTCCCACTAAATACTGGTAACTTGGCCAAACCAGACAGTCCTTTGAGTGGCATTGCTGAAAAGTACGGCGTTACACCAGCTCAAATCGCTTTGGCGTGGTTGTTGAAACGCTCTGACAATATTCTGCCAATCCCTGGTACAAGTTCAACTGAACATTTGGAAGACAATATTAGTGCTGGTAACGTCCAATTGAGCGATGAAGATTTCAAACAATTATCTGATTTGGAAAAATAAAAATCGTTAATTAAAAAGTCTCAATTTCTGACTTTGATCAGAGATTGGGACTCTTTTTGTGCGATTAATTCTTATACCAATTAAGTACCAGATCTATCTCATTTGCTGAAATATAATCGACTTTTAATTTGTGTTGGGCATTGCCAGAGCGAATATAGACAGTCAAGCCGGCTAATTGTTTTTTCTTTAGCCAGATACTCGTTCGGCGTTCAAGAAATTGGATAGTATTTTTAGGTATATATGTTAAGTTTTTCGTCATGAAATGATTATTTTGCGCAATCAAAAAGTTTTTCTCGACTTTTATTTTAGAACGTTGGCTAGTTAAAATTGCTGGAATATACCAGCCAAGTAATTCGATGATGATTAAAATCATGCAAGGCCAAATTAGCCTATGCAATAACCAGATAATTAATCCAGTAGTTATTAAGGTAAAAATCGTGGCATTACGCAGATTATAATAAAAAGTCCACGACAGTGGTTTGGAATCAATTTTAGTGATGGGGATATCCGCGAAGAATTGTTGCAGGAAGTCATCTATTTTTGAAACGCTGATCACCGGCATGACAACGATATTCTTTTCGGTATCACCTTGACTTGAGTTAGAAATAATCACCAATTGGATCGTTGCAATCCGCAACCATTTTCGCAGTAAAGTCTGTTTAATGATGACTGCTTGGATCCGTTTGCGTGAAAGACTAGTTTTTTTAGTTTGAAAAAATCCACGTGTCATTTCAAAGTTATTATCGGTTTCAGTGACTTGAAAATGATAATATTGTGAGATCAAAACGAGCACTGAAGCTAGATAAAAGAGCAGTAAAACAATAACGACTACAACGATGGCAATCAATAAACCGAGATGTGAAAACTCATTAGTAGCAGTTTGGTAAAGTTGTTGACTGATCACATGTTGTAATTTGCCATAGATTGCTAAAACAACCAAGAGACCACTGAGAAAAGCTGATGAGGTAAAAGAAAATTTTAATAATTCTCCCCAGCTAATGGCATAAGTATTGGCCGAATCATTGTGGATTTCCTCAGGATCGACCAGTTTGGTGGGCTTACGAAGTCGGTCTAGTTCCTCTTTAAGTGTCGTGGGGACGGCTTGCAACTGAACTTCAGCTTTATCCGAATGCCCAGCTGTTTCAATTTCTAGTTCAGTCAGATTGAATGGTTTGAGGAAGAACCACTGATTAGTAGTGATATTTTGAATTCGATCATAAGGCACATGATTGACTTTTTTTTCGAAGATACCAGATATGACGATAATCTCGTTAGTCGTGATCTGATAAGTGAACATCAGGTATCTCAAAAAAGTTATTAATAAAATAATTAGAGCAATTGCAATAATAATCAGCATTATCCAATTCTTGGCTTTAGTATTGATGATTCCTAAAATGGATAAGGCGATAGGAAAAATAGCGTCTTTAAAGGCATTGTAGAAAAAGAAAATTAAGGCGATAGGATGCAGGTGCACAGCTTTAGAGGTCATTTTGTGCCTCCTGTGCTAGTTTCATTTCAATTCTTTGAGGTTATCAGCTTGTGATGTCGCTAGACCGTCGATGTTACTGGAGCCAGCTGCAGTTACGATCTCGATTTTTTGCAAATCTTTGAGGCGTAAAATGGGACCTTGTTTCAAAGTAACGTTTTGAACTCTAGCAATCGGAATGATTGTCTGTTTGCGGAAAAAGAACCCGTGATGTAATTCTACCCGCGTTTCATCAATGAGATAAGTCCAGAAATTCCAATGATAATGAACTAAGGCCAACTTGACTAATAATGTGATGATAGAAATAATCAATAAGCCACTAAAAATCCAGGTCAGTGGCTGTTTCATGGTTGTCGGAGCTAAAACTTTCCAAATAAAGATCCCCACAGTAACAAGTAATAAAAAGAAAAAGTCGATCAACGCGTTAATGCGCCAAATAAATTTTATCTCACTCGGTAATTTTTCGATTTGATTCATAACTTTCTCCCAGATAATGTAGCCGTTTTGGTTAATTCTATCAAACAGCTGCTAGTCAAAGCAAAGATACTTGGTAGATGAGCATTAAAACATTATTCTTTACCAAAGAACTCTATAATGTAGATATTAACTACTTTTGAGAGACGAGTGGAGGTATTTAAATGGAGAAATTTGATACGATCATTATCGGTGCAGGACCTGCTGGTTTAGCTGCAGCTTACGATTTGAAGGCTAGTGGGCAAAAGGTAGCTGTCGTAGAAAACAATCTTTGGGGTGGAACTTGTCCTAACCGTGGCTGCGATCCTAAGAAAGTTTTGCTAAGTGGCGTTGAAGCAAGAGATCGAATGATTCAGTTGCAAGGAAAAGGTTTCACCGAAGTTCCATATGTCGATTGGAAAAAATTGGAAGCTTTCAAAGAAACGTTTACCGATCCGGTATCAGCTGGAAGTCGGGCTGGGATTGTCAAAGCGGGTATTACAGCACTTGATGGTCAACCTAAATTTACTTCCAAAAATACTCTCAAGCTCAATGGCCAAGCTGACTATCAAGCTGATAAATTTATCATTGCGACTGGTCAACGTCCAAGTTATTTGAATATTGCTGGTAAAGAACATCTTTTGTCGAGTACCGATTTTCTGTCACTCAAGGCAATGCCAGAGGATATTACCATCATTGGGGCAGGATATATTGCATTTGAATTAGCTACGATTGCTAATGCTACTGGTGCAAAAGTTCATATCATTCATCACAATAACCGCCCATTAAAAGAGTTTGATCAAGACTATGTCCAGGAACTAGTCAAGCAATTAGAAAATAAAGGGATTGACTTTAATTTTAATGTTGATACTAAATCTATCGAACAACAAGCAGATGGACAGTATGCAATCAAAGCCGATGACTTTGAATTAGTGACTGACCTGGTAATCGGTGCGACTGGCCGGATTCCCAACGCCGATTTCTTAGATTTAGAAAAAGCTGGCGTCGAGTATTCCCGTCATGGAATTGAAGTGAATGCGCGGTTACAAACGACTAATGAAAATATTTATGCAATCGGGGATGTCGTGGCGACAAAGCAACCTAAATTGACACCAGTTGGTGGATTTGAGGCTAATTATGTCAGTGATATTTTAACTGACAAAACTGATAAGGACTTGGAGTTGCCACTGATTCCGACAGTTGTCTACGGCAGTCCTAAGTTAGCAAAAGTAGGAGTTCAAGAGAGCAAAAATGTGATTGATCAAGATGTTACAAGTTGGTTCACGTACAGTCATACCAATAAACCTAAGGCAAAGGTCAGAATCGTTTTAAATGATCAAAAACAAATTATCGGTGCAACCTTGTTAAGCAATGAGGCTGACAATTTGATCAACCTCTTGACAATGGCCATCAAACAACGGATGACGCATGCAGATGTAATAAAAGAAATCATGGCATATCCAACTGCTGCTTCTGATTTGGAATATTTAATTTAAAAAGTATAGTAAAATGATCGTGATAAATTATCACGATCATTTTTTTAGGAGCAAGGTTATGTATCGTCACGAGAAAATTACCACCAAAGGTTTGCCAATGGAGTTTGTCATTCATACTGAGCATTTGAAAAGCCAAAATATTTTGCGCCACTGGCACCATGCATTGGAGATTGACTATCTTGTGAGCGGCAGAGCAAAATTTGTTGTCAGTGGACAAGAAATCGTGGCAAATTCAGGTGATCTGGTGATCATAAATTCCAACGAAATTCATTCGGTGCAGCCATTATATTCCAAGCAAGATACGCTAGCTTTGACCTATTTACTGCCATATGATTTTTTAAAAGCGGAATTAAAAAATTACGATAATGAGTGGTTTACTGTCGATCAGAATGTATCAGCAATAGTGAAAGATGATTTATTCAATTATTATCGAGACTACTTAGCTACTCAAAAAGGTCAAGAATTGTTATTGAAGAGTGATATTTATCGAATCATTTATGATTTACAACATTATTTGGCAACAGATCGGTCTCAAGTACTCAATATTCCAACTTTGCCAACCCTCCATAAATTGTCACAAGTTATTGCTTTTGTTGATCAAAATAGTGCCGAAAAATTGACCCTTAAACAAATTGCTCGAAAGGTTAATCTCAGTGAAGGATACTTATCTCGAGCTTTTAATAAACAGATGGGGACTAGCGTAATGGCGTATGTTAACTTGATTCGATTAAAAAATGCTTTTGAAATGCTGACAAACTCGAAAAGAGATATTGAGACTATTTCAGATTTAACGGGTTTTGCTAATCCTAAGTCATTTCGTAAAATCTTCGTGAAAGTTTATAAAACGACACCGGGTAAGTATCGTAGAAATTTGCAAAGGTCAAAAAACGACCTAAAATAGGTTTGGATAAAACGCTTACAATCAGTGTTGAAATTGTATTATTTACTTGTTCTTAAGCAAAACTATTGAGCTTTTAATGGAGGAAGATAAATTGTTAAATACAAAATTGACACTTATGCCTAAAGAAAAGGTTATTAATGCAGACTATCAAATGAAACTAGTTCCAGGATATACCGATGAGGGAAAGCTTTCCGCACAGTCTAAAAAGGAACTGGAAGCTATGATCAAACCAAGTAACGGCGGCTTTGAATCAAACGATTCTGGTGAGGTATCAGTCGAAAGTATTCGAGCCGCCATGGGCTACAAAGAGGCAAGGCACACTAATCAGAATCAGTTAAAGATTGTTAATACCGAATATGAAAAAATCAAGGTAAGAACTTATGTCCAAACTCAATTGGTAAAGCAAATTCTACCAACAATAGTTTTCATGCATGGCGGTGGTTTCTTTGGCGGTAGTCTGGATAATGTTGAACTTCCTTGCGAAGCTTTAGCAGATTATGGAGCAGTTAGGGTCGTTTCGGTGGATTATAGTCTAGCTCCAGAACATCCATATCCACAAAATCTGCTAGATTGTTATCAAGTTTTGAATTATTTAGGTCAACACAAATCTGATTTGGGAATCAGTGACTTGATCGCTATGGGCGACTCAGCTGGTGGAAATCTAACTTATGGTTTGTCGTTGCTTGACCGTCGACTAGGCAGTAATTATCTTGATAAAGCAATTGCTCTTTATCCTGTAACGTATCAAGGCGATAATAAACTACGTCGACAAGAGTTCGATTCCCCCGAACCACTGATTGGTCAAGAGAATCCAGCAGATATTAGAACTTTTGTTAATAATTTTAATAGCAGCAACAATTTGATTAACCAATGGTATTTAAGGGATAGCGATAAAGAAAGCATCTACATCTCGCCTTTGAATGCACCGGAAGACCTATTGAAAAAGATGCCAAAAACGCTCTTTATGGTCGGAGAGTTTGATCCTTTAAGACTTCAAGGCGAGGCCTTTTATAATAAGATGAAATTAGCTGGTGGCGATATCACTTATATTCGTTATAACGGTATGACGCATGCCTTTATGGACAAAGTGGGTGATTTCATTCAAGCCGACGATGCTTTGATGGAAGCATTAAAGTTTATTTTGAATTGATGTTTATGTTATTATGATGAACGAAAAAAACGATGGCCACTTTTGGTCATCGCTTTTTTTGCAACTTAAAGTTAATTAATCTTCTTGGTAACCGTTCAAATGTTTTGATTTGAAGTTCCAGGCATCGCTGATCACTTTTTCAACATCATCATATTTTGGTTGCCATTTCAAAATGGTTCTGGCCTTTGTCGAGTCGGCAATTAAAGTACTTGGATCACCAGGACGTCTTGGACCAATTTTGGCGGGAATCTCTTTTCCAGTAGCTTTGCGAGCAGCCTCAAGGATTTCCTTGTTGGAGAATCCATTTGAAGAACCGAGATTGAAGACATTGCTGTCATTACCTGAACGTAAGTATTCCATAGCCAAGCGGTGTGCTTCAGCTAAGTCTTCTACGTGAACGTAATCACGGACATTGGTACCATCTTTAGTGTCATAGTCATCGCCAAAAATCGTCAACTCATCTCTTTGACCAGCAGCTACTTGTAAAACAACTGGAATCAAGTGAGTTTCAGGGTTGTGGTCTTCACCGATTGAGCCATCAGGTTTAGCTCCACCAACATTGAAGTAACGTAAAGCTACGAATTTGATACCATAGGCGACATCGCACCAGTGCATGATCTTTTCCATAGCCAATTTACTTTCACCGTAAGGATTAGTTGGGACAGTTGGATCAGTTTCTTTGATAGGGATTTGTTTAGGCTCACCATAAGTAGCCGCCGTTGAAGAGAAGACGATGTGTTTAACACCGAAATTATGCATAACTTGTAACAAAGTTATCATGCCATAAGTGTTATTATCGAAGTACTTTAAAGGATCTTTCATTGATTCAGGAACAATTGAGAAAGCAGCAAAATGAATTACATCAGTGATGGATTCGTTTTGGAAAAGCTTGATCAAAAACTCTTTATCACGAACGTCTCCTTCATAGAACTTGGCCTTACTGTTGATGGCTTGAACATGACCTGTTGACAGATTATCTGCTACAATGACGTCGTAGCCTAGTTCACATAGATGGTCGACTGTATGTGAACCGATGTAGCCGGCACCACCTAAAACAAGAATACTCATAAAAATACCTCCAGATTCGTTTATACTTCTATATCTATGATTCTATTATAGCGTATGTTAGGGTGTTCCAATTTAGTAAAGTTAGTAAATATTGATTTAAATATTGATTTAACTTTTATAACAAAAAGTTTTAAAATTAAAATTATATATAAATACATTGAAACGGAATGAAAAACATGAAGAAATTCTTTTCAATTTTTGGCACAGTTCTCTTAATTCTAGTAGCATTGGCTTTGATTTTTAATCAGCCAATCAAAGAATTTGCAGTTCAGAGGATTGCCAACCAGAACCTAAACTCACTGACCGCCAAAAAGGCCGCTGAGAATGCTAAAAAGAGTGGGGAGTTCGACTTTAAAAAAGTTAAACCGATCTCGGCTACCCAAGTAGCAAAAGCTTCCGTCAACAATGACGCCGCTGTAATTGGCAAAATGGCTGTCCCATCAGTTGGTTTGAAGTTACCAATTGTCGTTGGGTTAAGTGACGATGCACTCTCAACTGGTGGTGGCACGATGAAGGAAAATGAGAAGATGGGGAAGTCAAATTATGCTTTAGCAGGGCATTATATGACTAGTAAAGGCGCTTTATTTTCTCCACTGGAAAACGCTAAAATCGATGACTTAGCATACATCACCGATATGAAACGTGTTTATGTCTATAAGATATTCTATAAACAAATCGTACCGCCAACCGCCGTTTATTTACTTGATGACGTAAAAGGTACGCCACTGTTGACCTTGATTACTTGTGCTGATGGTGGGACGAACCGCTGGGCTCTGCAAGGTACGCTTGTTTCAACCCAGCCAGCCAATAAAAAGACTTTAGCAGTCTTTTCTTAATAATTGCTTAAAAGAAACCTTGCTTCTGATCATTTGTAATTTCTTTTTAAATGATGAGCAAGGCTTTTTTTTTCGGCTCAAAAATTGCTATAATTAACTAATTGTTAGTAGGTGATGGATTGACTTTAATAAATTGGGAAAAGCGAAAGAATCCCACAGAAGAAGAAATAAAGAAATTTTCAACTGAGAATCACGTTGATCCAATAGTAGGGGAATTACTGTTGGAACGTGAAATAACTGATCCAACGGCGATTGCAACCTTTTTACATAGTGATGCGACCGAACTGCAAGATCCTTTTTTATTGCACGATATGGATAAGGCCTTAGAGCTGATCGATGAAGCAGTTGAGTCAGAGGCCAAAATTGCTATTTACGGCGATTATGACGCTGATAGTGTAACTAGTACTTCAATTATGAAATTGACCTTGCAAAAGCTTGGTGCGAAGCCAATATTTTACATTCCAGATCGTTTCAAAGATGGATATGGTCCTAATATGGCCCGTTACCAGTTCTTGGCTGATCAAGGCATCGATTTACTGATCACAGTCGATAATGGTGTTGGTGGCAAAGATGAAATCAAGTATTTAAAAGATCAAGGTATCAAAGTGATTGTGACTGACCATCATGATTTACCAGCAGAATTACCAGAAGCTGACGCGATTGTTCATCCATCGATACCAGGTTCAGAATATATTTGTCCTTATCTATCAGGTGCCGGAGTAGCTTTTAAGATTGCTGACGCTTTGTTGGGTGATGAAGCCTTAGAATTGATTGATTTAGCCGCAATTGGGACTGTCGCTGACGCAGTGGCCTTAAAAGGTGAAAACCGTGTGATTGTGACTGAAGGGTTGAAACAGATGCAAAAGAACCATCACGTTGGTTTAACGGCACTGTTGAAAAAATGCAAAGTTAAGCTCAGTGATGTCAATGAGGAAGATATTGGCTTTAAAATTGCCCCTCGAATCAATGCTTTAGGCCGATTAGAGAATGCTTCGTCCGGAGTTGAACTGCTGACCACTGGGGATGAATCGTTTGCTAAAGAGATCGTTGATGAAACTGAAGAGATCAACCTGCGACGTCAACAATTGGTTCAGAGTGCCTTTAATGACGCTCAAGCGCAAATTGCTGCTCAAAAAGAGCATGATATCATCGTTTTAAAAGGAAATGGCTGGCATCAAGGTGTCCTAGGAATCGTAGCAAGTAAGACGATGGACCAAGAGAATAAGCCGGTTTTAGCCACACAGTTTGATGATAATAGCGGAGTTATGAAAGGTTCTGGCCGCAGTCCGGAAGGATTCAATTTATTTACAGCGCTGAATAAGTATCATGATTTATTCACAGCGTTTGGAGGACATGCTCAAGCGTGTGGTTTTTCGATTGAAGAAAGCCAACTGGATAAGTTAACCGAAGCCTTGCAAGCTGAACCGAAGAATCAAGGTTTTGATCCCCAAGCTCCAGTTATTAAAAATTACGATTTGGACTTAAAGATTGCCGACTTAAATTTTGATTTGATTAAAAAAATTCGCCAATTGGCTCCCTTTGGTATGGGTAATCCTAAGCCAGTTATTAAGTTACAAAATGTAGAACTGGAACAGCCTCAAGCAATTGGTAAAGATGGAACTCATTTGAAGGTTAATGTGTCTGACAATCATAACCAAGTCAACGCCATTGGCTTTGGAATGTTTCAAAAGCGGGCCGAAATGAGCAGTCCCTTATGTGATGTCTATGGAGAACTAGGAATCAACGAATGGGCTGGTCGCAAAAATTTACAATTGATGCTTGATGACTTCCAAGTTTCACCACAAGCACAAGTAATTACCGATTTGAAAGAAGTTTATCTAGATTATCGTAATAAGCGCCTTTCGACGGCTATTTTGAATCGATTTGACTGTATTGTCTTTTTTAATGATGTTTACTATGAGGCTGCCAAACGCTCGAAGGTAACAGCCCAGTTGATCAAAGCCGATGAAGAGTGTACTGGAAAAAATATTTTGATCTATGACCGACCTCATAGTCTGGATTTGTTCCAAAACTTTATTAAACAAAATAAAACAGAACACACGGCTTTATTTTTCCATACTGATTTGACACAACGGTATCTAAAACCTGATATGTTAAAGATGAAGAAACTTTTGAAATACCTATATAGCCATCAGAATATTACGATGGAAGGGATGGATTTAGTCGCAAATTTCTTAAATTTAGAAAAAGTCGACGTAGATTTCTATTTAAAAGTGTTTTTTGAGTTAAATTTTGTTAAAATGGTAAATGGCTTTGTTGAAAAGGCAAATGCTTCACAACAACGCGAATTGATTGAATCTCCGACTTACTTGAAGAGATTACAACGCAATGATGTGGAAAAAATATTAATTGAATCCAACTTTGACGATCTCCTATCTTGGATGAGTGATTACGATTGCCATGGTTAGGTTGAATGGGGAATTTATAAAAATGGATATTGATTTTAAGAAATATGTTGCTAATGTTCAAGATTTTCCAGAACCTGGTGTACTATTTCGAGATATTTCACCATTGATGGCTGATGGTAAAGCTTACGCTGCAGCAACCGATAAGATTGTTGAATATGCCAAGAGTCGTGGTGCAGAAATGATTGCAGGACCAGAAGCACGTGGCTTCATAGTTGGTTGTCCCGTTGCTTATAAGATGGGAATTGGTTTTGCACCAGCTCGTAAAAAAGGTAAGCTGCCTCGTGAAACAGTTTCTGTTTCATATGACTTGGAATATGGTCAGGCTTCACTTTACATGCAAAAAGATGCCATCAAACCAGGACAAAAA
The DNA here is from genome assembly GCF_054881455.1 of Companilactobacillus sp. FL22-3. NCBI lineage: Bacteria > Bacillati > Bacillota > Bacilli > Lactobacillales > Lactobacillaceae > Companilactobacillus > Companilactobacillus sp. FL22-3. The sequence goes on from NZ_JBTYYZ010000002.1 coordinate 182,222, forward strand.
GTTTTAGTTGTCGATGATTTAATGGCCACAGGTGGTACATTAGCTGCCACAATCAAGTTGATCGAAAAATTAGGTGGAATCGTAGTTGGAACAGCCTTTTTGATCGAATTGACTGATTTACATGGTCGTGACAAAATAAAAGGGTATGACATGTTTACTCTGATGCAATATTAATTTAAAATAGATTTGTAGCAATACAAATCTTTATTATGGAGAGTTGGCAGAGTGGTAATGCATCGGACTCGAAATCCGACGAACCTGTTTTATAGCAGGCGCGCAGGTTCAAATCCTGTACTCTCCTTAAGTATTTACGATAAACCTTGATATATCAATGGCTATGAAAATAGAGTGCACATATTGTGCACTCTATTTTTGCTTTACCAATATAAGTATTTTTTTCGGGCTTGGGTATTAAGGTTATCATCATTCTTTAATTTCTTTATTGCCAAAAAATTTGTCGATTTGTTTACTGGTCTGTGTTTACCATTGAGCGGTTAAATTGGTGACATTAGGTAGTCTATATATTTTGGTCCAATCGTCAAAATATCCTTTGAAAACAGTACTACCAAAATCAGTAGATTGATTAGCAGTTTTATTCAATTCATTAAAGTTCAGCTTCTTTTTTTATTTTGAATCCTGCTTTTTATTTAAAGCGACGGTTATTATGAATATCAAAATAGCTGGTTCTAATTTGCCATGTTTTACCACGCTTAGTAATAGATGCCATTGTAAATTTTTCCAGTATGCTATACTAAAGGGGCTAAAAAAGCGTAAAAGTCCAATCTAGTATAGATTTCGTTTAAGCTATATCCCGTTTACTTTAGTCGGTTGGGGGGTATGGCTTTTTCATTTTGTCTTTTTAATTTAGTTTAAAAGTCATTGATCCAAGTTTTTTACCTGTAACCATATTTTCAGCCGTTAGTTTAACTGGAGTTGTAGTGTCATCAAGCTCATAAGATACAGCCATTTCAACTGTTCCACCAACTTTGATTTTTTCAGATTGGCTGTCAATAAACTTTTCATCTGGCAGACTACCAACGTTTAATTCATTGACAGAATCCTTATTGTTATCCTGAACAGCTTTAAAGATTGAAATCCAAGAGGTATTTGGATCCAAGTCTTTGGCCTTCTTATTATGAACCTTGAACCAAAAAGCCAAAACTGGTTTTTCGCCATACTCATTACCAGTTTCGCCTGGTTGAATCACTTTTGTTTGCGTGATTGTAATGTTGTAATCCTTTGTAACTAACTTGTTGTTCTTGAAATATGTAGTTGCTTTCTTTTTAACAGCGACGGTTTTTGTATCATCAGACGATTTAGATGAAGTACTGTTGCCACTAGAACAACCAACTAATGTTGAAGCTAAAAGTATAGTTAATCCCGTTAATGCTAAACTTTTGGTTTTCATAGTTTCCCCCAAAGAATATATTTCAGCTTTTTTTGTCATCAGTGTTTGGACATTTTCACTATAACTTATTCGTGGTTAAACCATTGTTGAGATTGAATCGATAACCTTAGTAGGTAACACTAATTCCAAGTTTAATACGATACGAGACTGTAGCTTTCCACATATATATTTCAGACACTTCAAAAAATCAGTAATATCTCAAGATATAGTAATACCAGTCTTGTAGTAAGCAATGATACCATCTAAATTGACAATCAAGCGATATCCATAATCATGGTAATTACGTTACTGAATTAAATCATCGGGGGTTTATATTTACTGATATTTCCGGCGGTAGTAGTAACATGTCCGATTTTTTCAGCAACGTTATGAAGAGGGTATGGTTAAAGTTACGACGATTGGTTAATAATCCTATATTGACAACTGTGAGGACATCTACCTCCTTGGTATTGTGTTGGTGTATATGAAATTAGTTTTAGATTCGTATTTTGTAATCGTTCTGTCAAGTCTATTTATATATGATCATCAATTTTTATATTATCTTTTGTAATAAAGTCAATGTATTCTGTTATTTTTCTAATTGTAAAAATATCAATGTATTTTACAATTGGGGGTTTACATTGTGTATTAGTCTTAAAAATTTTAGTGAAATTCATTATCAGTCTCGGTTGTGCTGTAAGTAGACGGTGTAACCACCAGTATCGTAAGATTTGTCAGTTGTTGAATATTCAAAGGGGGTTCCGTCATTTAAGTATACAGTTTGAGTGACTTTAAAAATGGGATCATCTTCAGCACAATTTAGGTATTTCATGTCTTCTTCAGTAGGTTTTGCAGCTGAAAAATTTCGATAGGCTGCACCGATAGTTAAATTTAGATTTTTTTGGATATATTCATAGATTGAGGAGTGTAGAACATCTTCGGTAATACCTGGAATAATATTAACGGGCATTTTTGTATATTCTAATCCCAGTGGTTTATCATCAACAATTCTCAATCTTTTTAAATCATAAATTGCATCTGTTGCCTTGATTTTTAATTTGGCTTGTTCATTTTCGTCTGGATATCGTAAGTTAAATTGTATTATTTTGCTTTTAACTTTGTGTTTGTCTCCAAAAAGACGTGTTGTACCAACATATTGATCCATTCCGATATTCATATTGGCAAGACTATCTGCATTTCCTTTAACAAAAGTTGCAGACCCCTGTTGACTGTAAACAAATCCACGTGACTTAAGAATTGCTAAAGATTTCTGCAAAGTCATCCGACTTGTAGAATATTCTTTGGCCATTTTTTTTTGGTCTGGCAGTGGTTCTCCGGACGGATAATATCCGGATTTTATTTTCTTTATAATATCGTTAGCAATGTCTTGATATTTGGACATGGTTCATTCAACCTCAGCTTTATTAATACTTCTATAATACACAACTTAGGCAAGTTTGAAAACTTGATAATTCAAATCAAGAATGTGGGTTTATAAGTCAAATGAAAGCGTGTACACTGTGTCTTGTAAAAGGAGGAGATATTAAAATGAATGAATTGAGAAAAGACTTTTTATGGGGTAACTCAACATCCAGTATGCAAACTGAAGGTGCTTATAACGAGGGTGGTAAAGGGAAATCTGTTTATGATATTCGTGGAGCATCACCCGATGCTTCTGATTGGAAGGTTGCCATTGATGAATACCATCGTTATCCAGAAGATATCAAATTAATGAAAGATATGGGAATGAACTGCTATAGATTCCAAATTTCATGGAGTCGTGTTAATCCTGAAGGCGATGGTGAATTTAATGAAAAAGGTATCAAATTCTATGATGATTTAATCAATGAACTATTGGCCAATGATATTGAACCCATGATTTGCTTATACCACTTTGATATGCCTTTACATCTAGCACAAAAGTATAACGGATTTGTTAGTCAGCATGTAGTCGACTCATTCATTCGTTTCGGAAAAGAAATGCTTAAACGTTTTGGTAATCGAGTTAAGTATTGGATCACATTTAATGAGCAAAATCTTTATAGTGTTCCTGAAGCGTTTAAAATCAGTGGGTACAAGGGAGATAATTCAATTCGTGACCTTTATCAAATTCAACAACACGTTTTCCTTTGTCACGCTGCTATTGCTAATGAAATACATGAAAATTATCCAAATCTTCAAATTGGCGGTATGTTGGCTTATCAAGAGGTTTACCCAGCTACAGCTTTACCTACTGATGTTTCAGCAACACGAAAATTCCTAGAGTTTGCTGATAATAACTTGATACGTCTATTTACTGAGGGAAAGTATTCCACTGAAGTAGTACATTATATGAAAATGCATCATCTTGAGGATATTTTAGATCCTGAGGAAATGGAGATCATCTCAAAGACTACAAGTGATTTTATTAGTTTCAGCTATTATTCAACTTCAACGATTGACAGTACTTTGATACCTATTAATACATGTCCAAATTTTTTTGCCATAGAAGGGCATAAACCAAATCCATATCTTTTAACTAACGAGTGGGATTGGCAAATTGATCCCGAAGGATTCAGAACTGTTTTGACTACGATTTATAATGAGACACACTTACCAGTCTTCCCAATTGAAAATGGTATTGGTGTTAGTGAAAATTGGGATGGAAAGAATCCTATCCAGGATGATTATAGAATTAAGTATCATCGTGATCATATTCAGGCGATGAAGGATGCTGTTAGGATTGATGGAATTGATGTTTTAGGTTATCTCGGTTGGGGATTGATCGATATTCCTAGTTCTCAAGGTAATATGGAAAAGCGTTATGGGATGGTTTATGTAAATCGTGGTAATCATGATTTGCGCGATATGAAACGTGTCCCAAAGGAGAGTTTCAATTGGTTTAAAGAAGTTATTAAATCCAATGGAAATGTCCTCTAAAATTATAAAATGGAGCAAATAATTGTACTTGCGTAACTTGTTTCAGAAGATAGGGGGAAATAAGAATGGAAGATACACGGAATAAAGGACAAAAGTTTTTAGATAAATTTGCTGCCGTGTCCGCTCGGATTGGTTCAGAAGTTCATCTAAGATCATTAAGAGATGCTTTTGCAGTTATTATGCCATTGTTCATTTTGGCGGGTGTAGGTGTTTTAATTAACAATGTTGTATTTCCAAAAGTAGCAAGTGGAACAACCTTAGCTAATTTACAAATATGGGGTACTTTAATTTCTAACGGTACTTTGAATATTGCGGGGTTAATGTTAGCCCCAGCCATCGGATATTGTTTAGCACGAAATAAGAGTTACAGTAATCCAATTGCAGCGGCAATCATTTCATTAGCTAGTTTAATCATGACAATGCCAATAACTTTGAATGTTATTCCTACAGGCGCTAAAAAAGCCGTTGATATCACTGGTGCATTGTCATTTGCCAACCTTGGGACAACAGGGATGTTCAGTGGAATTATTGTTGGACTTTTAGCTACCGAACTATTTATCAAACTATCAACTGTTAAACGTCTTCAAATCAATTTGGGTGATAACATCCCACCTGCAGTGTCATCCTCATTTAATTCATTGATTCCAGCTATTTTAACGGCCAGCATCTTTGCTTTGATTGCAACTTTATTAGCAGTTTTTGGGAATACTGATTTGGTTACTCTGATTACAAATGTGATTCAAGAACCATTACGTAAAGTTAATACTAGTTTATTTGGAATGTTGTTTATCTATTCAATTGGTAATTTTCTCTTTACTTTAGGTATTCACCAAACAGTTATTAATGGAACCTTGCTCGATCCAGTACTTTTGATTAACATGAATAAAAACACAGCAGCCTTTGCTGCGGGACATCAAGCTCCATATATTTTAACTAATACTTTCCGTGATACCTTTGGAATGATGGGTGGAACCGGTTCAACCATTTGTTTGTTAATCGCTATCTTCCTCTTTTCAAAGCAGAAATCGGGTCGTGAACTTGGAAAATTAGCTGTTGCACCAGGATTATTTAATATTAATGAACCCGTGATATTTGGTTATCCAATTGTCTTCAATATTCCAATGATGATTCCATTTGTTTTGACACCAGTTATTGGAATTTTGATTGCTTACTTTGCAACTGCTGTTGGATTGATGAATCGAGTGGTGGTTATGGTACCTTGGACTACACCACCATTGTTGTCAGCATATTTAGCCACAGCTGGTGATTGGAGAGCGGTTATTGTTCAAATAATTACAATTATTATTGGTGTTTTCTTCTATTTACCATTTATGAAGATCAGTGAACGTGTTCAAGCAAAACAAGCTGAACAATCTTTGGAATAAAAATATATAATATGAAGTTAAAATCGTATTTTTAATCTGAATATCCCTCATTAGTTTAGACATAGGCCAAAACTAATGAGGTTTTTTCAGTTGGTTAAATAGTAATTCTTTCCTTTTTATTCTCCCCTTAAAAAAATTCTTTACTATTTGAAAATTTTACGAATGTAATTCTTTTAGGCCTAGTTTAGAGTAGCTTCAATTGTACAATGATCAGTCTTTTAAAAGAACTTATTAATGATAGTGCATTGTATAATTGGTTTTTGCAAAACTATAAAAGCTTTTTTAAAACAGCATAAAAAAATCCTTTTTGGTTGTCAGATAAAAATGTATTATTTCATCTGACAACCAAAAAAGGATTATCGCAAAATTGTTTTTTTTAACAAATTCAACAAAGATAATAATTCAATCACTGAGTAAAATATATCAAGACAAGGTCTAATTGTTTTGCTTCCAAGTGAAATCTTTATTTTCCAAATATTTTGATCTGCCAATATAGTTACCATTACAGAAAACTACGACTGCCAGGCCGTCCATATAAGTACTCTGATCGAAATTTTTGATCTTATCCGCAATTCTAATGGTAAAAAGTTGAGCTTCGGAAACAACGGTATGTTTTTTCTTGGCTGACAAATTATTGAAACTTTCCGTTACGTATATTTCAACTTGTTTGTTCTGTAAATAGTGAATACTTTTAATAAATTGAGACCATTTTTCGTGGTCTTTTTTTTGTTGAAGTTTTAAATCGTAAAGTTGTTGACTAAGACTCTGATTAATCTTTTTAAGTTTAGCGTAGACTGGATCAAATTTTTCATTGGTAGTTGCAGCTTGAACCGTAACTGTTTGCCAAGGGTATGAGCTGCAGAACATCATGATTAAACAAAAGCATACTGCAATCCCTGTAAATTTCTTTTTCATTAATACTCTCCTAAATATTTGAGTTCAGTATAGCTAATCAGAGTAGTTGATGCCATCCGAATTTAGTATGCACAAATATTTATTAAGTAAAAAGATAATATAAAAAGACCATTCATTAAGATGGTCTTTTTATCAGAAAAGGGATAATGCGATTGAATAGATTTTTCTAGTTTTTATATATAAATATCCCTAAGACAAATATATCACACAATAAATATTCCGAAAAGCCTGTCAGAATAAAAAAACCACTACCGGGTAAGTAGTGGAATTGTTAGAAGGGTTATCTATAGAAGAATAGTACTAATGAGAATTTTGGTTGTATTATTGCATATTTTGGGTTTCTTCTAACAAAACTTATTATATTACAACCTATACAAAATTAGTAGTATAAATTATAAAAAATATCAATGAAAGTGTTTTAACAATTTAAAAGAAATCGAGAAAAGATTTCCAATGATGTTTTATTTACTTTTTGGTTTGTTTTTTTAATGTATCTTGAGCTTTTAAGTCAATCAGATCCTTTCTTAATTTTCGATTTTCCTTTTCGATTTTATCCAATTTCAAAAGAATCTTATCTAACTTGTCTTCATTTTTTTTATCTTTTTCAGTTGTGACGTAATTCGTGATCGTACTGGTCAATGTTCCGATAAATCCAATTCCGACTAGCATCAAGGTCACAGCAGCGATACGTCCAATTAAGGTGCGTGGAGCCACGTCTCCATATCCAACGGTTGAGGCCGTCACGATTGCCCACCAAAACGAATTACTCAGCGATACACCTTCTGCCAGGGAATAGGTCAAGGCTGCTGTGATCAGAACAATTCCACAGATGATAACTAAATAAATGAATCCATTGATTTTCAAAAACTTTTTAGCGTTCTTTTGAAGTTTTCCAGCTGTGCCAATGAAACGTACTAGTGTGAAAAACTTGGCAAATCTTAAAACGTTGACGACACGAAAGATCCTAAAACCGTTAAAAATGGTATTGAAAGGTAAAATAGCTAACAAATCAACAATATTATGCTTAAAAAATTCGATTTTATTCTTGGCCAAATACAATCGTCCAAAATAATCAAATGCGAAGATCAATAAGGTGACAATGTCGATTTCAATGTAGGGCGAGCGGGAAATATCAAAACCTGGTAAGTAATTTAAGATCAGAATCGTCAATGACGCCAGTCCAGCTAAGACAATTACTACGTAATAACCATCTGAGTGTATAAATTTATGGAATTTTTGCATTTTTACCATTCCTATCGAGTTACTTTCTAATTTGTAATATAGCACGAACTAATAAATTTCAACCGTTTTTTGTTAAAAATTATCAAATCAGGAAGCAAATTAACATATTTGTTTTACGAAAACATAAACAACAAAACTACCCAAACCAATGTTTCAAACCGTCGCTGTTAGTCTAGAATCTGGCTGATGTGCTAAAATTACAATCATGAATGTTTTGGGGGAGGAGTCAAGCATGAAAAAAATCGTTACAGGTATTGTTGCCCATGTTGATGCTGGCAAAACTACATTATCAGAAGCCATGCTTTATCAATCTGGTGCCATTCGCAAGGTGGGACGAGTCGATAAAGGTGAGGCCTTCTTGGACCCAGATAAGTTGGAGAAAAAACGTGGTATTACTATTTTTTCTCATCAGGCCAATTTAACTTATCAGCAATTGCAATTGACTTTATTGGATACCCCAGGTCACGTTGACTTTTCTGCCCAGACGGAACAAGTTTTATCGGTACTTGATTATGCAATACTAGTTATTTCGGCGACTGATGGGGTTCAAGGATATACGAGAACGCTCTGGAATCTATTACAACGGTATCAAATTCCCACCTTTATTTTTGTAAACAAAGTCGATATTGATTCAGTCGATGCAGTCCATGTTTTGGACGATATTCAAAGTCAACTTTCTCCGGGCTGTATCGCTTTCAACAGTTTAGAATCTTCGGCAATGCCCACTGATTCTTTAGAAGAAATGGCAATTCAAGACGATGATGTTTTAGAGTCATTTTTGAACCAAGGGACTCTTACTGAAACGACTATTCAAAAATTGATTCAGGAACGAAAAGTTTATCCGGTCTACTTTGGGTCGGCCTTAAAGCTGATGGGTGTCAATGATTTTCTGAACGGATTAGAACAATGGACAGTTGAGTCCACGTTTGCGACTGATTTTTCGGCTAAGGTATTTAAGATCTCTCATGATGAAAAGAATGAACGTTTAACTTGGGTTCGGGTGACTGGTGGAGTATTGCCGAATAAAACGGTGCTGGTAAAAGATCAAAAAGCCAATCAATTGCGAGTTTATGATGGTGCTAAGTATGCCACTACCCCTGAGGCGACAACTGGGATGGTCTGTGCAATTACTGGGTTGAACGATACTTATCCTGGACAAGGTTTGGGAAAAGCCAAAGATAGTAATAAACCAGTGCTCCAGCCAGTCTTGACTTTTACCGTTGATCCTCAAGGAAATGATATCCAAGTATGTTTAAAGGCCTTAAGAGAGTTAGAAGATGAAGATCCGTTGTTACACGTTGTCTGGTCCAATCAATTGCAAGAAATAAGAGTTCAAATAATGGGTACGGTGCAACTAGAAGTTTTGCAACAAATTTTGTTGGACCGTTTCCAACTAGCGGTCGACTTTGATCAGGGCAGTATTCTTTATCAAGAAACAATTACCGATTCAATAGAAGGCGTAGGTCATTTTGAACCTTTGCGTCACTATTCAGAAGTTCACTTGTTGATGGAACCACTAGCTGCGGGCAGTGGCTTAGTCTTTGATTCCGATTGTAGTTTGGATACTTTAGCTAGTAATTGGCAACATCAAGTGTTGACTAATTTAGCCACTAAAGAGCATCTAGGAGTTTTGATTGGGGCTCCAATTACCGATATGAAAATAACTTTGATCAATGGCCGAGCCAGTAACGTTCATTCGGTAGGTGGAGATTTTCGAGAAGCAACTTGGCGGGCAGTTCGTCAGGGGTTGATGATGTTGAAACAACGTAATCAGTGTCAATTATTAGAGCCTTGGTATCGGTTCCGACTATTGGTTGATCAAGCACAAGTTGGTCGAGTAATGAATGATATTCAACAAATGAGTGGGACTTTCAATCCACCAGATTCTGCCACAGCTGATCAATTAGTTGAAATAACTGGTTTTGCGCCCGTTTCCGAAATGCAAGGGTATAGTCAAAAAGTTAATGCCTTTACTCACGGAATGGGCCAATTGGAATGTATTGTAGATGGTTATCGTCCTTGCCACAATGCCCAAGAAATTATCGATCGAACTGACTATCATCCCGTCGCTGATTTGGAAAATACGCCAGATTCTGTCTTTTGTGCCCATGGAGCAGGATACCCAGTTGCCTGGAATGACGTCCCACAAATGGCACATGTTGGTTATTCATATGCTCAAAAGTGATTCTGAACAAAAATTTTGCCTGGTTTCGATGTAAAAAATAATCCCAGTGAGTTTCACCAATTTTTGGTGATCCACTGGGATTTTCATTATTCTAGGCGACGATTAAAAGATTGATATCAGTGTGTTCGGAGACGTAGCGGGTAACTGAACCAACGAATACTCGGGTAAAAGGACTAGTACCCGTTTTACCCATAACGATTAGATCAATACCGTTCTCCTTAGGAAAATCTACCAAACGCTCCCTAGGTTCACCCTCTAGTAGTTGTACTTTGGCCTCTAAATTAGTAGCAGAGACCAAGTCAGCGGCTTTTTTCAAGTCACGTTGGGCAGCGGCTTGTAAATCTTTTGTTAGACCTGGAGCATATGAAACACCGACATTAATTGGCAAGTTGGCAGTGTTAACTACTGAAACCAAGTAAAGTTCAGCGTCGAAATGTTTTGCCAAATCGATTGCGGCATTTAAAGCATTATAAGCACTTTGACTTCCGTCAATGGCGACTAAAATCTTCTTATACATATCATGAACCCTCCTAATCTACTAATTAACCAAATTTTACCAATTTTCTGGCTGATTTGTTAATAAATATCCAAATAAATTAATAATATTTGTTATACTATTTCTTAAACAAGGACAATTTTTTAGGGGATTATTGTTATGCAAACTAGGGACAGATTGGAATTCATCAAGCAAGAATGCCAAATTCGCTCTGAATTACAGAAGATACAGTTTGCTCATTACTTTTCCAATAATTTTATGGAAAAAAATACGCAATATTTCTGTATTGAAGAATTCTTCGAAGCACTTGGCATTACAAGTCAGGCTGCATTGGAAAGATTGCCAATGGAAGTCTGGGAACGGCACGTACAAAAGACCACTGTTTTTGATTCTTGGCAGGAAATGCTCAATACGGCCGGCCAAGAGTTTGCTATGAAATATTATCATTAAAGTTCAAAAGCCGCTTGATTCAGTTTGGAATCAGACGGCTTTTATAATCTTCTTAAGATGATTCTTGGTGTTCTTTTTTCAACATCTCATCAACGGCATGTTCGTTATGAGCTAGCCAGCCACAAGCAGCAGCTGCAATGGCGCCAACGAGGTCGTCCAAGAAAACATTGATCTGACCAGTTGATTTGTCATTCAAATGACCTAAGATACCATGTTTTAACTTATCGACATAACCATAATTAGTGACCGAAACCGAACCGTAAAGACTGGCTAAGGTGATGGCCAAGTTCTCGTCGATTCCATAGGTTGACTCGTCAGTTTGCATGATACGTTGCATTGGTGCTGATAGTAAACCTTTTTCGGCTAGGATATCCAATTCAATTCCCGTCATGATTGCATTTTGAGCTTCACGTTTGTGGAGCACTTTGTTAATAGCGTGAATCGAAATTTCTTCATCTAATCCATCAATGTAGTCTTTTTCTAAAAAGATAACGATCTCGGCGATATCTTTTAACTCAACGCCACGTTCTTTTAAGTTTCTGATGATGTGTTCATAATATTGTCTATCTTGTTCTGCAAATGATACCAATTGAATTACTTCCTTCGTATTTATTTTTCGGAGTCCCATTCAGCCTTGAATTCATCAAGAAAATCGACCATATATTGATGTCTTTGTTCGGCAATACTTTTAGCTGTTGGGGTATTCATCATAGCAGTTAATTTCAATAATTTCTCGTAAAAATGATTAATAATAGTCTCGTTATTTAAATTACGGTACTCGGCCTTGGTAAAAGATTCTCTTGGAGAAATTTTTGGGTCGTAGATGACTTCGGAATTGGCTCCACCGTAATAAATAGCTCTAATAATACCGATTGCACCAATGGCATCTAAACGGTCGGCATCTTGGACGATTTGGCCAGCTAAGGAGAGCTTGGGTGGATTATCAGACAGCGACTTGCTAAAGGATAAGTTGTGGGAGATATACATTATTTCCTGGATCTGTGCTTCTGAAAGTCCGATTGATTGGAGAAATTGTTTGATTTCTTTCTCTAAAGCCGCTGGGTCAGCTACTAATTTATCGTCAGCTACATCATGCAAGTAGGCGGCTCCCAAGGTTATTAAATGATCAGCAGGTTCTGTTTTCAAGATTTTCTTGGCTGTCTTGATTACTCTTTGAATATGGTCAAAGTTGTGTCCGGTTTTGTCCGTGTGCATTTTCTGATAAGAAAAAGTCTTGATTGCCTCAATTTGTTCGGTTGGAGTCATTTCTTAATCCCTCTTTTAGTTAATAATTATATTGTGGCACAAATTGTATTATTTTAAAAATAATAGTAAATATTTGTTAGAATGGAACTGTATAAACAGACTGTTGCTGTTGGCAATTATTGACGGTTTGATTTATAATTAAAACAGAACTTAGGGAGGCCTAACAAATGAATTATATTAATAAAGAAATACCAGATTTCAATGTTGATGCATATCAACAAGGCGAATTGAAGCAATTCAAGAAGTCAGATTTGCTCGGTAAGTGGTCGATTATTTTCTTCTATCCGGCCGATTTTTCATTCGTTTGTCCAACAGAATTAAGTGATCTGCAAGATTCATATCAAGATTTTCAAGCTGCCGGTGCTGAGATCTATTCGGTATCAGTCGACAGTCAATTTGCACACATGTCATGGGCAGAGACGACCGATACGATTGGTAAGATCCAATACCCAATGTTATCTGACCAAAAACACCAATTAGCAGATTTCTTCAATGTGCTTGATGAGGATAGTGGTCAAGCTTATCGTGGGGTCTTTATCGTCGATCCTAAAGGTATTATCAAGTCATACACCGTTAATGCAATGGGAATTGGACGCAATGCTCAAGAAATTTTACGGACTTTGCAAGCAGCCCAATTCGTTGAAAAACATGGTGATAAAGTATGTCCAGCTAACTGGCATCCAGGGGAAGACACTTTGAAACCTGGAGCAGATTTAGTTGGTAAGATTTAATTTAACAATTTCTTGAACCTTCAAATATTTCCATAATTTTTAAAAAGAACTCTTTTGATTTCATTCCGGAATCGAAAGGGTTCTTTTGGTGTTATAGCGATACGGTTGGACCAATTTTTGTTCGTTATAACAATATGTTGTGTAGGAATTTAAAAAAAATCAATATCTTGTATCGAATGATAAATTCCTGTTTACTAGGGCAAGTAATCGCTTTCGTTCGATATGGCACCATTACATTCAAATCTGTCACGACCAAATTGGAGGAAATTGGTGGTATGATTTTAAATGTCGATTAAATTGATATTTCGAAATAAATCAATTTGAGGGATAAATAAAATTAATTGTTTTGGGATATGAATACCACAAGAAAATGTTCCAATTTCAATTTAAGAGGAGAAGAAACAAATGAGTATTTTCGATCCAAGATGGTATGTAGAGCAGATGAAACACTGGAGTTTCAGAAGTTACATGCTACTTATGTTTGGCTTGGGGGCCATTACTGCTTCAACACTAGCACATTCTATTACTGGTATCGCAATTTGGACTTGGTTAGCTGCCTGTTTAGGTTTTACTTGTACGATTGCCATTACTAATGCTAAACCATTGAACGGTGTTTTAGGTTTAGTTTCAGCCTTAATTTATATCTACGTTGCTATCAGTGCTAAAAACTTCTCAGATGTTGTTTTGCAACTTAGTTATATTATCTTATTAGATATTCCTGTTTTAATCAGTCCACAATGGGCTAAAGACGCCGAGAAACATATTCATGGTCTAACGGCGAAAAAGTGGTTCAATACAGCGGTGTTCTTTTTCGTTGCTTGGGGCTTGCTATATTTGATGGATACACATTTGTTTATCAGTCCTAGACCTGTTACTGACTCTGTTGCAGCAGCAATTGGCTTTACAGGTGCTCTTCTATGTACCTTACGTTTCCGTGAACAATATTATTTCTGGACAGCTCAAGGTATTATGTCAATCGTTCTTTGGGGAATTACTGCTACTCAAGGCGATGCCAGTCCAGTTATGTTCCTAACTTATATCATGTACTTTATGAACGATATAATTGCTTTCTTTGATTCACACATCCACTGGTTCCACAAAGATGCGACAGAGAATCGTTTACGTGATGAAAAACTTTCTCAAGAACAAGTTCAATAAGTCTTTTAGTTGCAATTAAATTACCTTTTAGCTTATGATGATTTAGCATTGATCAATAAGAATAGGGTAGTTTATTATGCATGTGAAAAAATTTGTAAAAGTAGCTCTGGGCGTTACGATCGGAGTCTTATTAGTCGCTGATTTGGGCGCTAGTGGCTATATGTTTAATTATGCTTTTAGCAAGAATGGCTATAGCAGCGAAGTTAAAAGTAAAATGAGCAAAAATAGTCTGTGGTTCGCTGACCAAAAGCAAGAGATATGGGAGCAGACGACTAAAGATAAAGTCAAATTGAAGGCACGTTATTTGCCGGCCAATCATCAAACTGCTAAGACCGTCGTTGTAATTCATGGTTTTGGTAGTGCTAGTAAGTATATGGGAACGTATGTCAAAATGTTTCACGATGCTGGCTATAACGTACTGGCACCGGATACTCGTTCGTTTGGGATGAGTGGCGGTAAATATGCCGGATACGGCTGGAAAGATCGAACCGATATGGCTGAATGGATCAATATGATCAATCAGAAGTTTGGTTCCAAGTCTGAAGTTGGTTTATTTGGTGTCAGTATGGGTGCTGCCACCGTTATGTATACCTTAGGTGAGAAGCCTAAGAACGTTAAGTTTGCGATTGAAGACTGTGGTTATTCAACTATTTCCGGTGAATTAGATTACCAACTAAAAGAAATGTTTAATTTACCAAGTTTTCCAATCGTACCGACGGCAAGTTTGTATGGAGATGCATTGGCCGGCTATAACTTTTATCAAGCTAGTACCAGGGAGACTCTGAAGAAGAGTAAAGTTCCATTATTCGTTATCCACGGGTCAAAAGATACTTTTGTTCCAACCAAGAATGCTTATCAAAACTATGATTATGCTAAAGGTCCTAAGAAACTTTGGATCGTAAAAGGTGCAGGTCATGCAGAGTCATTGAACGTTGCTGGACAAGAGTATATTACCAATGTGACCAATTACGCGAAGGAATATTTTCAAAAATAAAACCGAATAATTCAAATACCCCTTGATTCAGAAAATTGAATCGAGGGGTATTTTTACGTAGTTTGGTTAGGAATGCATAAGGTAAAACCTTATGAAACTTATTTTTGTTTGAGGATTTTTTCCAAGGGACTGCGAGGAATCGATTCTTTAGGTACTTTCTTCCAAGAGATCACTTGTTGATGCTTTTGATTAAAAGTCACTTCTAGAAAATTATCATTCTTGATGGGGCGGCCTAAGGCGCTGTCAAATTTTAATAGTTTTTCATTGCCATTTTTATCATAGCCGGCTTGCTTATAATCAAATTCATGATAATCATTACCTGAACTATCTTTTTCAATTATTTCTTTATATGATTTTCCAATATAAGTGTAATATGCATCACCACTATAATTAGGTAAATACCATAATTCATAAAGGGCTGCGGGTATTAATAAAATAATTATGGTTATGAAAACAATCCAGATTTTCTTTGTCATGACCATTCCTCCTAGCTTAATTGGAATAATATCACAACTAATTAGGGAGGAGTGCTAACGCTTTTGTAAGGTGTTTAACCTATTATAGGAAGAAATTTTCCTGATAATTGTCGATCGTATCATGATATTTGATGGTCAAATTCAACTGTTGTGCCTTTGATAAGTTGAAATAAAGTACTTGTTCAGCTAGAATTCTTTGAGGTTTCCAAGGTGAAATTAAGTCAGCTGGCAAGATCTCATCGATAATTACAGCTGCCTGACCGACATTTTTAATTGCCAGTTGCTGGTTACTTCGTTGACAAATCAAGTAAGGACGGGTGTTTTGGTACAAAATCTTATTGCGACGTTTTAGAGCATTAGCAATTTTGAATAGGGCAATGGAGCCTAAGATTACACCAACAATTAGACTGACGGCGATTACACAACTATTGATTATAAAGATTATTTGAGTGGCAGATTGCATCTTGATCACTTCCAAAATTTTTATTAATTTCAGTATTTCACATTTCAGTCAATCTTACAATTCCGTCACATGAAACTAACGGTTTAGTTATAGTTTGATTTTCTTATTTACAGCCGGGCACTTTCCCTAGATAATAGTAACCGATAGATGTCAGAGATATTTATCAAATAAAAAAAGTACATGCAATAGTTATGTTGACTCCGTAACTAAATATGTACCATTATGTAAGAGAATGTAATGGTATGTAAAAAAGCCTCTATATCAGACGATATAGGGGCCTTTTTGTCGTAATATTTTGATTCAAGTATGTAATGCCGTGTAAAAAATGTACCGATATGTAACTCTATGTTGTCACAATGTTGTCACGGTTATTCATTTTTATTATTCTCTAAATCATTAGAAATGTTATCCACCTTTTGCAATGCTTTTACCATTTTACTATCTGATTTATTTGTTGAGTGAAGATAGGTATTGATAGTTGTTTGCAAGTTTTTGTGTCCGAGACGTTTTTGAAGGTCTTTGAAAGTTAAATCATAATTATTGTCCAGGAGAAGTGTACCGTGTGTGTGACGGAATACATGTAGTGTAACGTTATGATCTAAATCAATGGCCACGTTTATTTTCTGTTGCCACCTTCTCCGAACTTCGAGAGAAAAATGGGATTTAGTTTTAGGATTCATAAAGATTAATTGATTGCTTAGATCATCGTTTGGATTATCCTTTTTTTGCTGTTTTTTCCATTCTTCTAAAATAGATAATGTGACAATCGGAAACTTATTTTTAAATGATGGTATTAAAATTATTAATGGAATTACAATGGCAAAGATAGCTATAGAAGAGTATTTACCTTTAGAATATACTTCAGGATCTATGTTTGAATAATCGGAGAAAATTATAATCTTTTTATTTGTGTATAATTAATCATGAAATCAATAATTGGGGGGACGTAATGAAAAAAATAGTTTCGAATATTATTGTACAATATGTGCAAAAGAAGAACTCCAACACATGGACGACAATTTTAAACCGAATGATTCAATAATGGTTTGTAAATTTTTTGCAATGGGGATTATAACTATTATGACATTTTTTGGAACATCTATTGGTGTAATGTATTCGGTCACTTCAGGTTATTTTCAAAAAAGTACAGGTAATAGAACTGCGGAATGGTCACATGCTTTTAATAATGAGACATCATTTTATATTAGTCAACTGCTGGGTGCATCTTTTGTTGCCCTTGTACTATTGGCAATTGTTACTGGAATTATTATTGCGATCCAAGAAGATGACAAGAAGAAGCATGACGTTATAAGAAAGGAATTACACAAAAGATATTTGATTGAATCTCATAGTGAATTAATTATGAAAAATGACAAAAAAATAGTTAGCAAAAAACTGCTAACTAGCAATATCTAATTTGTTCAACTCATAACCAACTGATTTTGAAATCGAACACCTTTGGTCACCTTTGACGTATTAAACCCTACATAGTAGGAAGGAACTCCCCCTATCACTGGTATTAATTGATTTTTCAAGCCTTTGTAAAATCAAAAATCAGTTAGTCCTAATCGTTGTTATATCATCGGTTAGAGTTTTTTTCTGTCTCAAAACCAATTACCCAGTGTTCTAGATATTTGTACGTTTTTTTTACAACTCTTCACACCTTTTAACTTCAAATGGAATATATCAATACATTCCAATTAAATATCAACATGAATCAGGATATAAAGGCTGATTTAAGTATAAATTATTAGGGGTTGTAATGAATCTTATAAGGAATATGCTAATTGTATAGGCTACGTATTATCTTTTGTTGGGAGAAACAATAATGTCCGAATGTCATTGTAAATGCAAACAAAAAGAAAGAAAGTATATTGATTATTCTGATGAAGAATTAAAATTGAAGCTAACTGTGAGTCCTATATCTTCGTATTATTTTTCGTTAGCAACCCTTGGATTGGCACTGGTGTTGGGAATTATAGGTTTTCTTAATTATATTCCCTCCAAACCAACTGCATACAAAATAATAAAGTATCAAAAATACTCTACGATTAAACCAATTGATGTTTCAAAATCAAGTGACGTGATAAGTAACGTATTACTTTTGTTTGTTATATTTGCAGTGGGGCTATTGTTATTAGTGGGAATATCTGTATATGTGGAAATGAAAAAAAGATCTGATATATTTTATGAAATACATCAAAGAGAACAAGATAAGAAGGACAAGTGCTGTAAATAACTGCAGTTAAATTTTTTATGAACAATATTTCAACTAAGAATAGGAAGAAACAGAACAGATTTATGCTTATGTTGTTACTGGTGTTGTCACGAAGAACTAATATCTCTTAAATCACTGATACAACTACGATTCAGTAATCCGTTCAGAACTCCGTAACTAGAATGACCGTCCGGAACGTCTGGACGGTTTTTTTGATTTCTGAGAACAACCTTGAGATAATCCTTTCGAGGTGATGAAATATGACAATATTTATGAAGATTTTACAACAAATTCCCAAAGATATTTATTTCCCTAATTTTTTGGAAAGTGCCTTATTAGTATCCTTAGTAGTCAGCCTGGTCCTGTTCGTAACAATTAAACTCTATGAACAACTCAAAAACCATTCAGCTTAATCAGAAGCTGAATGGCTTTTTTAAACTCGTTTAGTTTTGACCCAAGTATTTTGTCCAATCACTTGATGGTAAAGCGACATCAACAGGCTAAAGAAGAGAATAACGTAAACGTATGATACTAAAGCGATGGCTAAAAATAGGTGGCCAGCATGTAATCTTAAGTATGATACATCTGCCTTGTTAATAGTCAGATGATTTTTGTGAGTTAATCGTAATTCTCTTAGGTAAATCAGTGAGAAAATCGTTCCAAAGAATAGACCGATGATGGCTGAAGCAATTAACGCTACGACAATAAATTCAGGGTTTTTGTCATGGCTTAAAATCGAAGTAATGGTGAGATAAATAATACTGAAATCAGCGAGGAAATTTAAAACTGGATTGAAAAAGAAGAAGTAAGTATCCAGTTTTTGCGGTGTAGACATTTCCTTAGAAGTAACGATTCGCTTGAGGTATTTCCAACAATTCAAGCCCCCTTGTGCCCAACGAGATCTTTGAACAATCAACTTCTTAACGCTTAGTAAGGCTTCTTGGGAGACGTATGCCTCACCGATATAACGAATTTTTAGACCTTTTAATTCTAACTGCAAAGTTAATTCATAGTCTTCGAGTAAAGCGTTGCCCCAAGGGATGTAACCTAGTTTGGCAGTGACGGTGGAGTAGCGGAAAAATTGAGCATTGCCACATAGAGCAACCGCACCAATGTTTGATCTGAGGATCTGGGTTAGATGATTGATAATAAAAAATTCGATATCTTGGAACGTTTGCAAGACTCTTCGTGGCGACTTCATTTTGACTCTCAATTGAACAGCATCGGTGGTATTATCCAAAAAAGCTTCATTTAATTTGTCGAAACTATTAGGGCTTAAAACACCATCTGCATCAATTACACCAACGATACATTTGTTGGGATCAAGTTGCTGTTCTTGAATATAATTGGTGACAAAAGGCATGGCTGCGTTTAAAACATCCCCTTTGCCGGTTCTGGCGTTTGGTTTCTGACGCTGAATAATAGCTATTGAATTACCCAAAGCTTGAATCTGTTCCAAAGTATCGTCATCAGAATCGTCATCGATGGCAATAATTTGTTTTCTGCCAGGTAGATTGCTTAAATTTTTAAGGGTATTCTGAATAACTTTTCCTTCATTCAAGCAGGGGACAAGGATGAAATAAAAGAATTCATCAGTTGGAATATTCTGCGAGTTGGAGTTCTTTAGTTTATTTTTTGAAGGTTTTTGTTCGTTAAAATAGATGAGTAACATTAGGAAACATTGAATCATAAAAACCGCTGTTGCTAGCAAATAAAAAAACATATCTGACACCTCCTAGAAATTTTATCCAATACTGTTATATTTCTAGGGAATAATCAAATAATTTATGTAGGCATTTCGTCTTGAGAATATGAAGTAATTTATATGTTTTGAAATCGGTTAATATTGGTATAATTATATTGTGACTTATGGAGGGGGAAAAACATGACGACTTTAGTTGATGTGGCAAAAAGGGCGAATGTTTCAAAAATGACTGTTTCACGGGTAATTAATCATCCGGAAAAAGTCACTGATGAATTGAAGCAGATGGTCTATCAAGCAATGCGCGAGTTAGACTATCACCCCAACATGATAGCAAAGGCTTTGGTAAATAAAAGTACTCGGATTATCAAGCTTTGCATTTTGGAAGATATCGATACAACCGAGCCGTACTATATGAACTTGATGATTGGTATAGCCAAAACTTTAGATCTACACCAGTACTCGTTGCAGCTAGTCACAAGACGTAACTTTGATATTGGTAATTGCGATGGTTATATTATCACCGGTATGCGTGAAAAGGATGTTGATTGGATCAAGAAGTTGCAGAAGCCAGTGATTATGTTTGGCGAAAATCGTTATGGTTTTGATTATGTTGATACCAACAATAAAGCAGGTGCTTACAAGTTGGCCCAACTCGCCTTGGAAAAAGGTTATGATCGTCTGATCTATATCGGAATCGATTCGAAGGAATCCTTTGAATATTCTCGTGAAGCCGGTTATTTGCAGCAAGTTCAAGAAAAGCGAATGATGCCTGAATTGCATCGTTTTGGTAATCACAGTCATTTGGCAGAGGAATTTGTCGAACAGAATTGGGACAATATTACCGAGAACACAGCTTTTATCTGCGCCTCTGATCGGTTAGCAATCGGAATTGAACGTGGTGTCGTCCGTTGCGGCGGGAAAATTCCTGAAGAATTCGGAGTGACTGGATTTGACGGAGTTTTTCTAAATCAAGTCGCCTCGCCTAAAATTACGACAATCAAACAGTCGATTATCGAAATGGGCAGTGCTTGTGGTGAAAATCTGCTGGATAAGATCAACTCCAACGCCAGTCAAGGTTCGCTCGTCTTTGAACCTAAAATCAGTTTGGGCGGTACTTTACGAAAATAAACTGTTACCGATAACATACAATATAGCCTTGCTTAGGTGAGGCTTACTTTTTTATACTGGACTGTAAGGGTTTACACAAAGGGGGCAACTTGTTGTGAATTGGTATGATCAAGCAATTATTTACCAAATTTACCCCAAAAGTTTTCAAGATACCAATGATGATGGTATCGGGGACTTGCCTGGGGTTACAAAACATTTAAAGTACATCAAAGATATGGGATTCAATGCAATTTGGCTTAATCCAATCTTCGTATCTCCACAGATAGATAATGGTTATGACGTTTCTAACTATTTTGCGATTGATCCTATATTAGGGGATACGACCGATTTTTCAGAGCTGGTGTCAAAAGCTCATAAATTAGGTCTGCATATCATTTTGGACTTACCGATCAATCATACATCTGATCAACATCCTTGGTTTAAAGATGCTATCAATGACGCTCATAGTATCTTTAAGGATTATTACATTTGGCATGATGCAGTCGCTGGTCATGAGCCTAATAATTGGGGTTCATTTTTTGGAGGCAGTGTTTGGGAACAAAATCCTAACAATTCTCATGAGTATTTTTTTCACTTGTTTGACAAAAAGATGCCTGACTTGAACTGGAAAAATCCCGAAGTTCAAAAGTCGATTGCCGATATTGCTAAATTTTGGATCGACAAAGGTGTAGATGGATTCAGACTCGATGCTTTCATCCATATCGCCAAAGCCAATTTTGCACAAAATTCTTTGATCGCTAACGAAAAGTTTCCAATTGATGATACTTTTTATGCCAAGTTGCCAGCCGTTAAGGATTATATGAGCGGTTTTGTGAAAGAATTGAAACAATACAAATCTGATGTCTTTTTGTTCGGGGAAGCTTCTTCTGCCAAGGCTAGAGATGCGGCAGAGTATACTCGAAAAGATGGCAATGTTTGCGATGTAGTGGTCAACTCCGATAATTATGGGGAAGTCTTTGATGATAGTAATCCTGACATTCCTAGATTCTTCCAAGATCGGAAGTTGTCGTTAGATTCGTTGAAGCAAACCTATGTTGAATGGGAAAGTATCTTGAACGATGTCAGTTTACCAACTTTGACTTGGGGAAATCATGATATCAGTCGAGTGCTAGATCGTTTGAACCTGCCGATTGAAAATGAACGAGTCACTAAAATGTTAGCGACATTATTGTTCTTACAACGGGGTATACCAGTTATTTACTACGGGGAAGAAATTGGCATGCACGGGCTGAAATTTGCTAAAGTTGACGATTTTCAAGATCAAAGAGCAGAAGATTTGATCAAGAGTCTCCGCCAAAAGTCATATAAAGATGAAGAAATATTGCACTATTTGAATGGACAGGATGAAATGACTGCCCGTGGACCAATGCAATGGAATGCTACCAAATATCATGGTTTCTCCAATGTACAGCCATGGAATTGGGCACTAACTGATGAAAATAACGTTCATCAAGAAAAAAATCAGCCCGATAGCATTTTGAATTACTATCAGCAAGTTTTGAAGTTGAAAAAACATCGTTGCTTTACTAATGGTCAATATGAATTGTTGCTCACCGATCCGCAAGTATATGCCTACCTAATGGAGACAACAAATACAAAAGGTATCGTAGTAGCCAACTTTTCTGATCAAAAGAAGCAATTCAAACTGCCTAAAGCAGTTTGGAAAAAAGTATTAACTAATTCTGCGGTTAAACATGTCAATGAAACGCTTGAATTAGAACCTTGGGGTTGTTGTGTTTTAGAATCAAAAAAATAGTGGGGTGTTACAATGGCTAGTCAGACGGATATAAAACTCAGAAAAACGCAAATATACTGTATTTTCGTAAGAAATCATACCAAAAAAGGAACTTTGATGGCACTTGAGCCAGATTTGGATAGGATCAAGCAATTGGGAACCGACTATATTTGGCTCATGCCAATTTTCCCAATCGGTAAAAAAGATCGAAAAGGTAAGTTAGGCTCACCTTATTCCATTAAAGATTATCGGGCCATCGATCCTCAACTTGGTACTTGGCAAGACTTCCAAAAAATCGTTAAATCGATCCATGACCATGGGATGAAAGTGATGCTAGATATCGTTTATAATCATACTTCTCGTGATTCAGTTCTTTTACAAGTTCATCCAGAATGGTTCTTACATGACAAAGATGGCAATCTTTATAACAAGAATGAAGACTGGACCGACGTTGCCGAATTAGACTATTCACACCGGGCTTTGTGGAATTATCAAATCGAGACGTTGAAGCGTTATGCTAAAATCGTCGATGGTTTTAGATGCGATGTTGCGCCACAAGTTCCAATTGAATTTTGGAAAGAAGCTAGAAAAGAAGTCTGCAAGGTGAACCCTAAGACAGTCTGGTTAGCTGAATCTACAAGTAAAGACTATATCAAGGCCTTAGGTGAGAAAGGTTTCCACGTTTCTTCCGATGAAGAACTATACAGTGCCTTTGATATGACCTATGACTATGATATTGACCAAATTTGGCGTTCATACGTCAAAGGCGATATACCTTTGCAACAATATGTTGATGCCTTGAATAATCAAGTTAAGATTTATCCAAGCAACTATATTAAGATGCGTAATTTGGAGAATCATGATCAACCACGGGCCCACAGCATGTTTATTAATGAAAATGACATGTACAATTGGACTGCTTTTTCCGAATTCCAACAAGGTTCAACTCTAGTTTATGCTGGACAAGAATATGGCTTTAAACATACACCAAGCTTATTTGATTCTGATAAGTTGGATTGGGATAGTGCCAAGATGAATCTAAGCTCCCTGATCTTACGGATGCATCAATTGAGCCAAAGCGACATTGAAGTCAGTGGTAAATATCAAGTCGAAGCTCTAGAAAATGACACTGTCAAAGTAACTTATCGATTAGGCAACATTTATCGAATCGGTTTGTTTACCTTGAAGGGCATGTCAAATGATATATCAGTCGAGTTGCCAAGTGGCAGTTATACAAATATGTTGAACAGTTCCTTGATTGACGTCACAAATGGTATAGTTCATTTGGACTACGATCCAATCGTGATACAAGGGGCAATTGAATAAAATAATAAAAATTGGTCGATTCAATTTAGAATTGACCAATTTTTTTGTCCATTTTTTGATCAAAAGCAAAGCTGTTATCGGTAACATCAAGAAAGCGGTTGCAAACAGTCGGTTTTAGAAACATAATGGAAATCGTAATAAAGAAATATTATTTTTATTAGGGGGCTTTGGTAATGAAGAAGAACTTCTGGAAGCGTTTTGGAAAACGCGTGGGAGTTATTGCTTTGGCAGCCGGTGCAGCATTTATGTTGGCAGCCTGCAGTAACAGCTCATCCTCAGGTAAGGATGTCAAGATTACAATTCTTCAAGGAAAGGTTGAAAATAATAAGCAATTTAAACAAATTGCTAAAGAGTACGAAAAGAGCCATCCAAATGTAAAGATTGAAGTTACATCAATCGGTGGTGGTACTCAATACGATCCAGTTTTGAAGACCAGAATTTCATCTGGTAACGCACCAACAATCTTCAGTTTGGCTGGTCCAGCTGATGTAAAGCAATTTAAGGCTCACGAAGCTGATTTATCAGACACGAAAGCCGCAAAGGCAGCACAACCAGGAACATTGGATGCTGTTAAGAACGACCAAGGTAAGACCGTTGGACTACCATTCAACGTTGAGGGTTATGGATTTGTTTACAACAAGAAAGTCTTTGAAAAGGCTGGAATCGATCCAGAAAGTTTGACAACAGTTGACAAGTTGGAAGCAGCTGTTAAACAATTGGATGCTCAAAAGGATCAATTAGGTATTAAAGGTGTATTTGCACTTCCTGGTAAGGAAGCTTGGATTATGTCTGACCACTTGCTAAACCTTTATGTAGCTCAAGACTACAACGGTAATGCTCAAAAGCTTTACAAGTCAAAGACAATGGCATTTTCAAAGAATGCTGATATGAAGACAATGCTTGATCTTCAAAAAGATTACTCAATCAAGCCAGTTATGCAAATGGATTACTCAGCACAAGTTAACCAATACTTCTCACAAGGTAAGACAGCTATGATTCAACAAGGTGACTGGATTTACCCAACAGTTGAAGGTATTGATAAGAACTTTGCTAAGAACGATATTGGTATGATTCCAATTCCTGTACCTGGTGAAGAAGGCAAATTACCAGTTGGTACATCACTATATTGGGCTGTTAATAGTCAAAAGTCAGAAGCAGAACAAAAAGCTGCTAAGAACTTCCTAGATTGGCTATACACATCTAAAGCTGGTAAGAAAGATGTTGTTAATACATTGCACTTTGTTCCTGCATACAAGGGTTACGACAACTACAAGATGAAAGATCCATTGACATCAGTAGTATTCAAGTACTCACAAGAACACAAGACAACTGGCTGGGCATTCCCAGGATACACTGGTACTTCATGGGATCCAGACGTTGCACAACCAAATCTACAAAAGTACTTATCAGGCAAACAAAGCTGGGATAAGACAGTTCAAAATATGAAAGATGGTTGGGCAAAGCAACAAAAATCATCAAGTAATTAGATTTAACAAAAGAGGGCAATGAATATGAAAAACAAAAGTCTTTCATTCTGGTTATTTTTAACACCAACCCTCGTTGCGTTAGCTTTGGTTGTATTTATTCCCGTTCTTGAAGGTTTATTCTATTCATTTACTGATTGGGACGGTTTGAGATTCACCAAAGTAGTAGGATTTCAAAATTACATAACATTATTCCAAGATAAGGCGTTTATTAACGCCTTTTGGTTTACAGTGGGGTTTGTTATTGTCACTGTTATCATGCTTAACGTAATAGGCTTGGGACTAGCATTATTAGTTACACAAAAGTTTAAGGGAAATAATTTCTTACGTACCATTTTCTTCATGCCAAATATGATCGGTGGTTTGATCTTAGGTTTCATTTGGCAATTTATCTTCACACAAGGCTTCCAAGCATTAGGTGATGCCTTGCATATGAATTGGCTTCAAAACTGGTTGACCAATGAAACAACTGGTTTTTGGGGATTAGTTATTGTTACGGTATGGCAAATGAGTGGTTACATCATGATCATTTATATCGCCTATCTACAAAATATTCCTAATGAAATCATTGAAGCCGCAAAGATTGACGGAGCTTCAGCTTGGCAACGTTTCACAAAGATCACGTTCCCAATGATTGCTCCAGCATTCACAGTTTGCATGTTCTTGACTCTATCAAATGGGTTCAAGATTTACGATCAAAACTTGTCATTGACAAATGGTGGTCCATACAATTCAACACAAATGTTAGCTATGGATATTGTTAATACCGCTTATAACTCTGGTAACTTTGCTTTATCAGAAGCTAAAGCTATTATCTTCTTCATCATTGTTGCTGCTATTTCACTATTGCAAGTAGCCTACAACCGTAAGAGAGAGGAGGATCTCTAATGAATAAAAAAGGTAGAGTTGGATTAGGTATTCTCGGAGCTTTACTAGGAATTCTCTGGTTGTTCCCATTTTACTTGATCGTTACTAATTCATTCAA
Organism: Companilactobacillus sp. FL22-3; assembly: GCF_054881455.1. Classification (NCBI taxonomy): domain Bacteria; kingdom Bacillati; phylum Bacillota; class Bacilli; order Lactobacillales; family Lactobacillaceae; genus Companilactobacillus; species Companilactobacillus sp. FL22-3. Next base: position 208,870 of record NZ_JBTYYZ010000002.1, read on the forward strand.
AACACCAAAAGGGATCTTCGCATCTGTTCTTTCGTTCCCACACCCAAGTACAGGCGATAACTACGTGAACTCGTTTAAAGCCTTGAACTTTATTGGTTCATTAACGAATTCATTCATTATCACTGTCTGCAGTGTATTGTTGATCATTCTTTGTTCATCAATGGCTGCATATGCATTACAAAGAAATCACAGCAAGTTGAGTGGCGGAATCCTAATGCTCTTTATCTCAGCTATGTTGATTCCATTCCAATCAGTTATGATTCCTTTGACTGCTAACTTTGGTGCTGTACACTTCTTGAACATGTGGGGCTTGGTAATCATGTATCTGGGCTTTGATGCCAGTTTGTCGGTCTTCTTATACCAAGGTACTTTATCAAGTATTCCTATTGCGATGGATGAATCAGCTGAAATTGAAGGAGCAAGTCGTTGGCAGATTTTCTCAAAAGTTATCTTCCCAATGCTTTCACCAATTACAGTTACAGTTGCTATTTTGAACATCATTGCGATCTGGAATGACTACTTATTGCCATCACTTGTTTTACCACAGGCGCAATACACAATTCCTCTTCAAATGTTCAATTTCTTCGGTGAATATACTAAGCAATGGCATCTAGCTTTGGCTGGTATCACACTTTCCATCATCCCTGTAATCATCTTTTATCTATTTGCTCAAAAATGGATTATCAAAGGTGTTACTGATGGTGCTGTTAAGTAGAAAAATAGAAAGGACGAACCGTTGTGATCAATTTAAAATCAAAAAATGGACAGAAACTGATTGCCAGTGGGAATTGGTTAATGTCACTCATTAGCATTAATTTCTCTTTCTTCCTATTAAACTTTTCGGTTATTTTGACCGCAATCGTGATGTCGAATCTAAATTTCTCGATTACGTACAGTATTTTGTTAGTGATTCTGTGGTTGATGATCTCAGTTTTCACAATTCCCGGATTGGTTGCTAGTTATGCGGCCGTCCAAGATTGGCAAACTAATGGAAGTGTTAGCTTTTTCAAATACTTTTTTATAAAATGGTTTGCTTTACAAAAAAACTATCTAATAAATTTTGGATTAGGTTTAGGCGCAGTCTTGTTCATCGTGTTGAATAAGTTGACGATTGGTAATCCACAGTGGCATATGGCAGTTTTGATCTTTACATTCGTATTTTTCATGCTGTTAGTAGCGACGGGATTTCAATTAGCAACTAATAAATTTTCCAACATCTTGACTCTATTCGTCGAAAAACCTTTACCAATAATTATCTCAGTAATAGTATTTTTAATCTTGATCTTAATGAATTTCGTTTTGCAATTGGCTTTTCTAAGCGTTATCTGTAGCGTATCGCTTCCAACGTACGTCTCTTATAGATTGCTTGGTGGTCAAGTAGCCAAAAAGGATTGACTATGGGTGTGGTGGACACATCTAGATTAGTAAGATTAAACTTATTTGTTAGCTGAAAGTCGAAAATTTTTAAGGAGCGTTAAAAATGGTAAAAATTAATTTGGAACACATTTACAAACGCTATCAAGGTAATACTGACTATTCGGTTAGTGACTTTAACCTGGACATTAAAGATGGTGAATTTATTGTCTTTGTTGGACCTTCCGGATGTGGTAAATCCACCACATTGCGTATGATAGCTGGTTTGGAAGACATCACAAAAGGTGACTTTAAGATGGATGACAAAGTCATGAACGATGTTTCTCCTAAAGATCGTGATATTGCGATGGTTTTCCAAAACTATGCTTTGTATCCACATATGAGCGTATTCGATAACATGGCTTTCGGATTGAATATTCGTAAGAATGATAAGGAAGATACTAAGAAACGTGTTGAAAATGCAGCCGAGATCTTGGGTCTAACACCTTATCTTCAACGTAAGCCAGCTGCTCTATCAGGTGGTCAAAGACAGCGTGTTGCTTTAGGACGTGCCATCGTTCGTGATGCAAACTTGTTCTTGCTTGATGAACCATTGTCAAACTTGGATGCTAAGTTGAGAGTACAAATGCGTACAGAAATTGCTCAATTGCACCAACGCTTGGGACGTAACTTCATCTATGTTACTCACGATCAAGTCGAAGCTATGACAATGGCCGACCGAATCGTTATCATGAGTGATGGTAAGATTCAACAAGTAGGTACTCCATCTGAACTATATAGTAAACCCGCTAACAAATTCGTAGCTGGATTCATTGGTTCACCTGCTACTAACTTCTTTGACGTTAAACTTGAAGACGGCAAGATTGTTAATGATCAAGGTCTAAATATTGCAGTACCTGAAGGCCAATATAAGGTTCTTGAAAAGAAAGGCTATGTTGGCAAGGAACTTACCTTTGGTATTCGTCCTGAAGACGTCCATGCCGAAGAAGTTGCTATTCAAACTTTCCCTGATGCTTTAATTAATGCTAAAATCCAAGTTTCTGAATTGTTAGGTGCGGAATCGATTCTTTATTCTAACCTAGGCGGAACCGACTTTATTGCCAAAGTCGATTCACGTGATCATCATAAACCTGGTGACGAAGTTCAAATGGCTTTTGAAATGACAAAAGCTCACTATTTTGACAAAGATACTGAAGAAACGATTCTTTAAAGATTTTGAAGGGTAATTAGGTATTTTTACCTAGTTACCTTTTTTTATAGGAGGTGTACTTAATGCAAAGGATTTTTGAAGTAGATCCTTGGAACGTTGTAACTCACAAGCTAGACAAAGAGAACAAACGTCTTCAAGAGAGTTTGACCAGCTTAGGAAATGGTTACATGGGGATGCGTGGTAATTTTGAAGAAGATTATTCGGGTGACAGTTTACCTGGAATTTATTTAGCCGGAATTTGGTACCCTGACAAGACTCGTGTCGGTTGGTGGAAAAATGGCTATCCAAAGTACTTCGGAAAGGTTATTAACGCAGTTAACTTCATTAAAATGAATTTCTTGATCGATGGATCAAAGCTTGATCTTTATACCGACGAGATTACCGATTTTACCCTTGATTTGAATATGAAGGATGCCACCTTGAATCGTTCATTCATTGTTGAAAAGAACGGCAAGAAGGTAAAATTCACTTTCGTAAGATTTCTCAGTGGTGCCCAAAAAGAATTATCAGTTCAAAAGGTAACCTTTGAAAACTTATCCGATTCTAATATTGATGTTAAAGTTACTTCATCTCTTGATGCCAATGTTAAGAATGAAGATGCTAATTATGATGAACATTTCTGGAATGTTTTAAATATCAATGAAAACACCTTGGTGGCAGAAACCAAGGAAAATAATTTTGGTACACCAAGATTTACTTCAGGAATGCAAGTCGGATATGTAACCAATTTATCCGAAAGTGACTATAATGTAGCTGATTTTGAAACAAGTAAGACTTTTGAGAAAGTGTTGAAACCTGCAGAAATAGGCACGATTGAGAAGCGGGTAGTTGTCTTAACTTCTCGTGATTACAAAGTTGTCGATGATATGCTTGATGCTTTAGAAGGTACATCAGCTAAAATCAGTCGAACTTCTTATGAAGATCTCTATGCAGCCCACGAAAATGTATGGGCAGAGCGTTGGAATCAGTCTGATATTAAGATCGACGGTGATGTTGATGCCCAACAAGGTATGCGTTTCAATCTCTTTGGTCTCTTTACAACTTATTCTGGTGATGATTCACGATTAAATATCGGACCTAAAGGCTTTACCGGTGAAAAATATGGTGGGGCAACATATTGGGATACTGAGGCATTTTGTATACCAGTATACTTAGGAGTTTCTAAGCCAGAAGTTGCAAGAAACTTATTGATGTATCGTTACAATCAACTTGATGGTGCCTACGTCAATGCTCAACAACAAGGTCTTAAAGGGGCATTATTCCCAATGGTAACGTTTAATGGTATCGAGTGCCATAACGAATGGGAAATCACTTTTGAAGAGATCCACCGTAATGGCGATATAGCGTTCGCAATTTATAATTACACCCGTTATACAGGCGACAAGTCCTTTGTCTTGAATGAAGGTAGCAAGATCTTAACGGAAATCTCTCGTTTCTGGGCAGATCGAGTTCACTTCAGTCAACGTAACGGTCAATACATGATTCATGGCGTTACGGGTCCAGATGAGTATGAAAATAACGTTGATAATAATTGGTACACTAATTTCTTAGCCAAATGGACTTTGAAATATACCTTGCAGACTTTGGATGAAGTTTCAGCTGATCAATCAAAGAAATTGGCTGTTTCTGATACTGAAAAGAAACACTGGCAAGATATTGTCGACAAAATGTACTTACCATACGATGAAGACTTGGGAATCTTTGTTCAACATGATGGTTTCTTGGACAAGGATATTCAACCAGTTAGTGCTATTCCAAAGGATCAATTGCCAATCAACCAGCATTGGTCATGGGATAAAATCTTGCGTTCTCCATACATCAAGCAAGGTGATGTTCTTCAAGGAATTTGGGACTTCATCGATGATTTCTCAGAGCGTGAAAAGAAACGTAATTTTGATTTCTACGAACCATTAACAGTTCATGAGTCAAGTCTTTCACCTGCAATTCACTCCGTTTTGGCAGCTGATTTACATTATGAAGAGAAAGCGGTTGCTTTATATGAGAGAACCGCTAGACTAGACTTAGACAATTATAATAATGACACTGCTGACGGTTTGCATATCACTTCGATGACTGGTGGTTGGCTAGCAATGGTTCAAGGTTTCGCCGGCATGAGAGTGCATGACGATGGCTCCTTAAGCTATAAACCATTCTTGCCAAAGAAATGGAACAGTTACTCATTTAGACAAGTCTTTAGAGGTCGTGTAATTGAGATCGAAGTCGATAATGCTGGACCACATTTCAAACTTATTTCTGGAGAACCACTAGAAATTAAAGTTTTTGATGAATCGCAACTGTTAAAATAATTGTAAAAATTCGAAGTGTCTGAAGATTGGATTCAGACACTTTTTTATCAAAGGGAGCTTACTAAACATGACTAAATTTGAACAAATTAAGGGATTCTTGTTTGACCTTGATGGTGTCATCGCGAATACTTCTGCTTATCATTCGATTGCTTGGCATCAATTGGCTGATAAGCTCGGAGTCACTTGGAGCGATGAATTGGCTAACAACTTAAAGGGTGTTGGCCGGATGGATTCTCTTAACTTAATTTTAAAGTATGGCAATAAAGAAAATGAATATACTGAGGAACAGAAAGAAGCTTTTGCCAAAGAGAAGAACGATAACTATTTGAAATTACTGGACCACTTAGATAAATCAGAGATTCTACCTGGTATGGAAGATTTCATTAAGGATTTATCGGATCATCACTACTTGATCTCTTTAGCATCATCTTCAAAGAATTCACCAATGGTCTTGGAGAAACTAGATTTAGCCAAGTACTTTGATGCAAAAGTCGATCCAGCTACTTTGAAACATGGTAAACCAGATCCAGAGATCTACACTCGGGCTGCAGAAGTTTTGAACTTGAAGCCAGAAGAGTGTATCGGAGTGGAAGACGCTTCAGCTGGTGTCAAATCTATCAATGGTTCTGGCGCTATCTCTTTGGGGATCGGTGATCCAAGAATTTTGAACGAAGCTGATTTGAATTTCAAAGATACTTCTGAAGTTACATTAACTAATATCAAGCGGGCTATGGATATGGATCTGCTTGAGAAAGCTGGGGTAGAGTCAAAATAGTAGTCGCAAAAACAATTTTTGGGGAAATTGCAGGACAACCTGTTTATCTCTACAAGCTAACAAATAAAAACCAGACGAGCATCAGTCTCTTAAATTTTGCTGCTACTTGGCAAGACTTTGAAGTGACTGAAGCTGGTCAAAAACGTTCTTTGATCGAAAAGTTCACAGATTTAAATGATTATATTCAAACACCCTACGAGGTCGGTAAAACGATCGGTCGAGTAGCTGGTCGAATCGGTCAAGCACAGTTTAATATCAATGGAACTGATTATCAGTTAACGCCTAATGACGGAGCCAATATTATCCACAGTGGTGATCAAGGATTACAAATGCAGCTGTTTGATGCAAAAGTAAATTCCGATAATTCGGTGACTTTTTCGCACACTGTCAAAGATGAAGATGACTTTCCTGGAACTTTGAAAGTTGAAGTCCAATATAGCCTGAACGATGACGATGAAGTCACTATCACTTATCGTGGTCAAACAGATCATGACACTTTGTTTAATCCTAGCTGTCACGTTTACTTCAACCTCGGGGCAGAAAGTATTAAGCAACAGCAATTGCAAATCAATTCCAAACGCTTTTTGGATATGGATGAGCATAAATTGCCAACCGGAAAAATCTTGTCAGCCACGAATGCTTATGACTTTAAGCACTTCAAAAAAATCGGTCAGGGTCTAAAGCAGCTCAAGCCGCTGGATAAAGATGAATTTGATAATGTTTATCTAGTTCATGATAAGGCCGCTACTTTGAAAGATGATCAGCGGGCAATCGACTTTTATACTGATCGTAACGGTTTGGTCATCTTCACTGCCAGTCCGACTGCGCAAAATGATAGTGGACATGATTTTAGTTCGATCGCCATGGAGTTGATGACGTTGCCAGATGCAATCAATCACGACGACTTCGGGAACACGATTCTTTTAGCAGGTCAAAAGGTGAGTTACACAAATAAATTCAAATATCGAAGATTAGATTAGAGGGATTTGATGCGAATTGAACATGTTGGGCTTTTTGTTAGAGACTTGGAAAAAACAGTTGAATTTTATCAAGAGTTTTTTCAAGCTCAAGCTTCCGATGAATATCACAATCCAGTGACGACTTTTTCATCACGATTTTTAACTTTTCCTGATGGAGCAAGGTTGGAGGTCGGTACTCGTGACGACTTGAACCGCCATCATGAGAAAGGTTATCCGTTAGGTTATATGCACATTGCCTTTTCACTAGGTTCAAAAGAAAAAGTTGATAGCTTAACTGAAAAGATTGAAAAAGCTGGTTACAAGCATCTTAGTGGTCCTAGGGTGACTGGTGATGGCTATTACGAAAGCGTCGTCTGTGATCCCGAGGGCAATCAAATTGAATTAACGGTTTAAAAAAATTTGCAGACATCTATGATACTTTAACTGCGATAATCCTTTTGTGGTCGTCAACTGAAATAAGATAATTTCAGCTGATACCATGAAAGGATTTTTTTAGTCTCGGTCAAATTTTCTGGTAAGACTTTTTCTAAGAATTGTAACTTAATAAAAAAGTACCCCGTAAAAGTCAGATTATTATCTAACATTTATGGGGTACTTCAAAACATTTATAAATTCGATAAGGCAATTTTATGCATCTTTTTCAGTTGCAAAATCTTCAAGCTTTTCTAATGAATCGATCATTGCCTGATAAATTTGAGGGGTTGATTCGTTAAAAAATAATTTATTTAAATCGTTATCGGAAAGAAATTGATTTCTAGGCAATTGTGAGGTCAAAGCGACGGTGAATGAAAACTTAGGATGAAATTGGCGCAGATGATAAAAAGTCCTTGCGGCGGCGTGATAGTCTAGCAAAGGATCATTTTTCAAGCATTGTCGTAACAAATTGTCATAAACATCACCGTAATGCAGGAGCCAAACTAAGAAGTCATTAGTTGAAACGTGTTCTAGTGTGATATCCTTTTTTGAATACTGATTGAGTTTGGTCAATATTTGATTATTTTGAAGCCAAGCTTTAAAAATCTGAAAGTAATTGTCAATCGCTTTATTTTCACCATTGCCAATGTGTTCTAAGCCAGCCAAAGCGTTCATTTGCGACAGCAGAGCAATTTTATTAAAATCGTGTATTTTCATCGAGGTACTCCCTTTGGATATTGCCTTTTAAATTATAAGTTTTTTTCTAACTTTTTCCAATCCTAATTTTAAGAAAAAAACACAAAAATAGTAAACGATTACAAATACTTTGTTACAATATAGAGGATAATTATTTAAAATAAATCGAGGAATAAAGTAATGCCAAAATATTTAGTGTTTATGGATTTAGATGGAACACTGCTAGCTGATCACAAAAATATTTCTGTTCGAACCAAACATACGATTGAGAGCTTACAGCAGCACGAGGTAACATTTTATATTTCGACCGGTCGGATGTATGAATTAGCCAAGATTACGCAACAGCTTTTGAATTCTAATGTTAAAATGATCACTTCAAATGGGGCGGTATTTGATGGCCCTAATGGACGTGAAGTGGTTAAAATGGGTAAAGCCGCTGTGGAGAAAGCTTTTGAGACCACGCAGCTGTATCAATTACCAATGATGTTATTTACACCCAGTAAAGCTTATTTCACGGAGAAAATTCCTCGCTTCATTGCACAAAATGCCGGTAACTTTGATGAAGCTTTCGGTTATCGAGAGTTGTATAGTTTGGTAGAATTACAAGAAGTTGAAGACCAAATAACGAATGGGGTCGTCTTGTCACGTGGTGATTTAACAGAACTAGCTGATGTCAAGGAAAAACTGCTAGCAAGTAAACTCTTACGTGTTTCCTCCTCGAGTGTGGATAATCTTGAAATGATCCCTTTGAGAACCGATAAAGGTTCGGCTGTGAAACGAATTCAACTAGAAAATGGAATTGATTCTGACCATACTTTTGTTTTCGGTGACGGCTTGAATGATGTTGGAATGATGAAGCAAGCCAAGTATTCGGTGGCAATGGGAAATGCGTTACCAGAGGTTAAAGAAATTGCCAATTTTGGAACTGATACAAATATTAATGATGGTTTAGCCAAATTTTTAGAGAATTTTTTTAAAGAAGAATTGTAAATAACCAATTTTTTATGACTGAAGATACGCTCGAATTCTAATCGCAGAATCGGCGTATTTTTTTTAAGGTCGATTGTTTTGTGAGTCAATTATTTTTCGATTGGAATTTTCTTGGACGATAAACTGATGAAACAAGGTAATAAATTGGGGGTTGGTCAACATGTCTGAATGTTCAGCGTTAGAGCCAGTCAAAGTGATCAGTGTGTACAGTTTGACTTGATTTTGGTAGATATATTTACCAGAATCAACGCTGCTCAAAGGAACGATTCCATCGTCGAAGTATTGCTTTGTACCGGCAACGGAGTAGTAACTCATATTGCTTGGCAGGTTTTGGCGTCCCTTGATCAGTTGATTGAGCATTTCAGTATGATTATCAGGGTTAGTTTCCTCAAAATTGAACGGAGCACCAATAGTCATCAAATGGTTGATTTGCAGGCCTGTCTCATCAAAGTAATCTTCGAGAAAATAAGTCCAGATCAAAGCACCATTTGAATGGCCGAAAGCGTCGAAACTATGAAATTGATATTTCTTCCTTAATTCGTTGAAAGCAATGTTGAACCAGACGACTTGTTTTTTGATATTGCTGAAGCCATCACCACTATTTTGAAAGCCAACTACGATGAAGGGATGTTGGTCGTGACTACGAATGCTGCCACTGTACGTAACCTGATTGTTGGTCTTAACAGTGATTTTTAAAACACTGTGATTTTCACCATACTTTTGATCGACTGCTTTGATCAAACCATCGAGACGGCTAGCATTAGAATCGCTTCCTGGAATCATTATAATTGGCGTCATGACTGCGTTATAACGCCCCGACAAGGCACTGACATTTTTCTTTGTCCAAATATATGAAGGTATTCCCAATAGTAAAAATATCAGGATTGCAATCAATAAGCTTTTTAAATTCTTATTCCGACGTGTTCTGTGCATTGATTTCGCCTTCTTCAAGACTATGACTTATTTAACAACTTGATTGTAACTTATCTGTCGAAAAATAATTCAAAAAAAGTATTTGAACCAATAGTTATTTTTGAGTATCAAACATCGAATCTTTTGTCGACACAATAAAAAAACTAGAGCTCTTTGAACTGATATCAATGTTCAGAAAGCCCTAGTTTTTTTAGCCTGGATATTTGTCCTGAGCTAGTTGTTTAAAATACAATTCGGCGGATCGAGTGATCAGATTTTCTTGTTCAATAAAGGATAAATCGGATCGCTCAATCGGAACTCGTCGTTTTTCATTACCCATAAACCGCTCAAAAGCGGGCATATCTTGGGCGTCGACCCAGTCGCCGGGCATATCGACTCCCAAGAAAAAGCCTGGCACATAACCGAACTTGTCAGCTAATTGCAACGCCTGTTCTTTAGTAAAAGAAGCTCTTTCGGAAACAATTTTTTCAACTTTGGCAACATCTTCGCCCAAATATCTTGCTACATCATCAAGACTGTGCAGGTCGGTCTTATTATCATTGAAGATATCATTGAATTTGGTTTGCATGTGATATTTATAAAATGGCATGATATTACCTCCTTTTTAAAAAGTAATTAGAGCGTATTTTAGTTTCAGTTTGAGTAAATGTACAGCATATTGGTTTAAAATTCGACTTTTGTCTAGCCACTGTTTTTTTTAATCGATCTTGCGTTTGGGATTCAAAAGATTCAACGGGTCGAATAAATCCTTGATTTGGTGTTGCAGCTGATCGACATCGCCGCCTAATTCGGCATAGTTCCACTGATTCTTTAACATCCCAACGGCATGTTCTCCAGAAATTGTCCCGCCTAATTCCAGCGTTTTTTGAAACATTTTTTTGAGGACGGTGATAACAGGTTCGGGAACTTCGGTAATTGAAGTTGACCAAACAATCGAAGGATGAACGTTGCCATCGCCAGCGTGTCCCGCCGTGTAGATTTTGAGATTATATTCCTGACTCAATTCTTGGATATAATCCATCAATGGTGCAAGTTGTGATAGGGGAACGGCCATATCTTCCATGATATGATTCGTCCCTTCAAAGATAGCTGGCAGCATATCTTGACGTAATTTTTGCAGTGCCGCTTGTTTTTGCTCATCGCTTGTCACAGTGATGTGCCCCGCGTGATGGTCGTTTAAAAGCTTTTGTATGACATCCATCGCTTCTGGAGTTCCATTATCCAATTTGAAAATCAACATTGAACCGTGATCTTTAGCATAGTCAGTTCCTTCGTACTTGTCTAAGGCAACGACAGTATTGGCATCGAGAGCTTCGAGCATCGTTGGGTAGACGCCAGAGATTCTAATGTCGGCCACGGCTTGCGCTAATGAGGTCATATTGTCGAAAAAGGCGATGCCCATAACTGAAGTACCTAGTGGAATTGGTAACAGCTTAACAGTTATTTCAGTGACGATCCCTAAAGTTCCTTCAGAACCAATGAATAGTTGAGTTAAATTGTAACCAAAAGCTTGCTTTAATGTTCGACCGCCTAATTTGATTTCACGGCCATCAGCTAGAACCACTTTGATACCTAAAACATTGTCTTTGGTGGCGCCATATTTAACCGTACTCATCCCGCCAGCATTGGTATTAATATTGCCACCGATTCCGGAAATTGGTTTTGAAGCCGGGTCGGGGGCGTAAAACATGCCTTGTTTTCTAGCAGCTTTATCCAGTTCACCGTTGATTACACCAGGTTCCACGACCGCTAGAGAATCAGCACGACTGATTTCTTTGATGTGATTCATACTAGCGACGGAAAGAATAAAGCTGTCTTTGATACCATCAGAGCCAATCACGGTACTGGTGGCTTGGTCTTGAGGCACGACTGGGATGTGAAATTTGCGGGCGGTCTTCAAAGTACCTTGAATATCTTTTACCGAATGTGCATCGATGACGGCTAAAGCCAGACCGCTATCATCATCGGTGAGATTTTTGTTAAAGGAATATTTTTTAAATCAGCTTCATCAGTCAAAATATGACCGTCTTGAATATTAGTTTGTAAATCTGCAATAACTTCCTGATGTGAAAAAGCACGAAAAATTGTCATATTATCACTTCCATAATTACTCACTTGATATCTGCGCCATCAGTTTAAGATGATATAAATAATTGTTCAAATAAAAGAAATGGTCTGACAAGCAATGAGAATTTTTTGACTCCCAAATTATGCCATTTTGTCATTTTTGATTAATTCCAAATAAGCAAGTTTATAGAATCTACCTCATGATCTGAAGTATACTGTCGACAAATACTAAATAATTTTTAGCAGAGGTGCAATCATGTCGATTGATACAAAAAAATTAGTCTTTGGATTGGATACCTTTGGTGATGTGGCTTTTAATGACGCTGATGGATCAAGAATGACTTCACGGCAATCACTTCAAAATATTTTGTCAGAAGGTCAGTTGGCAGACCAATTAGGAATTGATGTTCTGGCATTAGGCGAACATCATCGCGAAGAATATTCCATTTCTAGTCCAGAAATTATGTTGGCAGCTTTGGCTTCAACTACTCAACGAATAAAATTAAGTACCGGTGTGACCGTCCTCAGTTCTGATGATCCAGTTCGTATATACGAAAGGTTTGCCACACTAGATGGATTGTCTAATGGTCGGGCCCAGATAATGTTAGGTAGAGGTTCTTTTACAGAGTCATTTCCACTGTTTGGTTTCAACTTAGAAGATTACGATGAATTGTTTGAAGAAAAGTTGGCACTCTTCAATGACTTGATCACACAAGATACAGTCACTTCCGAAAGCAAATTTACCCAAAAGTTAGACAATGTCAGAGTTTATCCGCGAATTGAAGGACATCAGTTACCAGTTGCCATCGGCATTGGTGGCACGCCAGAGTCAGTTTTGAGAACCGCCAAATATAACTATGCTTTGATGATTGCAATCATAGGTGGCGAAGCAAGTCGGTTCAAGCCCTATATTGATTTGTATCATAAAGCGGTTGAAAAGTATGGCAATCAACCGCAACCAATTGGCGTTCATTCACATGGAATCATTACTGAGACTGATCAAGAAGCTTATGATATCGGCTGGGACTATATTAAGCAAAGCATGGACAAAGTAGGTCTTGATCGTGGCTGGCCAGCGATGACTAAAGAACGTTACGACTTTGAAGTCAATCAAGGTGCGTATTACGTGGGTTCAGTTGAAACTGTGGCGCAAAAAATTGCCAAAACTATTTCAGAGTTAGGAATTCAGCGTTTTGACCTAGTTTATGGTACCGGCGGTCAATTGGAAAGTGTACGTCGCAAAACGATTGAATTGTATGCCACAAAAGTTATTCCGAGAGTAAAGGAAATCTTGGTGCAGGAAAATGAGTAAACCAGTTATTGGAATTATTGGTGCGGGTAAATTAGGACTGACGTTGGCTAAATTAGCACTTGATTCTGGCTACGTGGTCAATATTGCTGGTTCTGGTCAACCTGAAAAAATCGAATTGGCCATCAGTGTCTTGGCACCTGGTGCTGTTGCTATGACGGTTGCAGAAGTATCTTAAAAGTCAAATATCGTTATCTTAGCGTTACCGTTGAGTAAATATCGCACACTTTCACCAACGCTTTTGAACGGAAAAATTGTAATCGATGCGATGAATTATTGGTGGGAAGTCGATGGTTCAACGAATACTTTTTATGATGAACAGACGACATCATCTGAGAATGTGCAAAAATATTTTTCGAAAAGTGTCGTCATTAAAGCTTTTAATCACATGGGATATCATGATCTCGCGGCGATGCCTCATCAAAAAAGAGTGATCGCCTATGCGGGAGATGATCAAGCGGCCTTAGAACAAGTCGCTGAATTGATCACTGACTTTGGTTTTGTGCCTTATTTATTAGGATCATTACATGAGACTACAGCATTACAACCAGGTGGAGTTTTATTTGGAGTTAATCAAGATCTAACTGGAGTTAAGAAATTATTAAAGCAATGAAATGATTTTGCTCAAGACTTTTTTGAAATTTTGTCTTGAGTTTTTTTATTTTTAAAACGCCAACATAAAGATATTGTTATTAACAAATAAATATGATAAACTCTTTCAGCTTTTATAAGTTGGAGAGGGGGGACTTTTATGGATAAGGAAAAAAGTCTGGTCGCTAATTGGCGGGGGAATATTTATTTGTTTTTGACGGGACAATTCTTGTCGGGAATCACCAGTATGGTCGTCCAGTATGCCATCATTTGGTATTTAACTAAGCAGACTGGCTCGGCAACTGTCTTGAGTATGTCAACTCTTTTGGGGATGTTGCCAATGATTCTCTTGAGTCCTTTAGTTGGTCCATATGTTGACCGAACTAACAAAAAGGCTTTGCTGATCGTACCTGATATTATTGCAGCAATTGTCGCAATAATTTTAGCTTTAGTGGGATTTTTGACAGCTGCATTTCCCATTTGGTTAGTTTTTATTTCGCTGGTGATTCGGGCTATCGCTCAAACTTTTCAGATGCCAACGATTCAGTCAATTTTACCAACTATGGTACCCAAAGAGCAGTTGACTAAGGTTAATGGACAATTGGGGATGGTTCAATCAGCTAACTATATTATTGCTCCAGCTTTAGGAGCCTTTCTATTCTCGATCATTTCGATGCCAGTATTGATTTTGTTCGACGTTTTAGGTGCAATTGTCGGCGTAAAGATAATTCTTTTCGTGAAAATCCCTGAGAATCCTCAAATTGACGAACCTGTTCATGTCTTGGCTGATGCAAAGTTTGGTTTGAAACAATTGCGGGCAAAAAAGGGACTTTGGTACATCACGCTGATGGGGACAGTCTTCACGTTACTGTTTATGCCGGCTGTCAGTATGTACCCCTTAATGACGATGTCATATTTTAAAGGGACAGTTGCACAGGCAGGATTGATTGAAATGATTTACTCTGTTGGTGCCTTGATTGGTGGCACGATCATCGGCTTTTTTGGTAATTGGTCAGATCGAATTAAACCAGTCTTATTGTCAATGGCAATTTTAGGTATAACGATGGGTGTCAGTGGTTTTTTGCCCCAGAATTATACTGGATTTCTGTGGTTCTTTGGACTGAATGCGCTTGCGGGCATTGCGGCACCATTTTTTAATACCTTATTGATGGCGATCATTCAACAGAGCTATCCCCCCGAACACTTAGGGCGGGTGTTAGGTATCATGAATTCCTTGATGAGTTTAGCCGGACCAGTCGGCTTGATTTTTGCTGGCCCTTTGGCTGATAAAATTGGTGTCAATAATCTGTTTGTTATTGCGGGCGTTGGTACGATCATCTGTGGAATTTTTGTCTTAGCCAATAAGACGACGCGAACTTATGATATTGAATTACAAAAATCAGACAAAATAAAAAGTGTTCATAATAAATAGAATTCAAAAATTCTAAATATTACGGAACACTTTTTTTGATGCATTATTTAGTGACTAATTGTTGCCGAATTCTCTTTTCTTCACCGACAGCAATCACTGCTAAGACGATGATACTTAAGACGACTGCCATGTAGAAGACGATAAAGGTATCGTTCCAGCCGTGTAAGTTTTGACCAAAAAGCGATAAGCCATTCGCCTTGGGATCAGCAATCGACGCAAAACCAACTTGCGCCATCAAATCACCAAAGATGTAAGCGAAGGTACCTGTTAGCCCATCGGAAACATTCAAGGCATTTTTAGGAACAAAGCTGATGACGGATACACCAATCAAGAGTTGTGGGCCGTAAATCAACATACCTAAGAAGAAGAGCGAAGTATTGATCATCACAGGTGTCGTTCCATAGCGGTAACCTAAAACGACAACAGCGGTCAGTGCTAGGCAGATAATTGAAACAACAGCTCGACGTCCCTTCAACAGATCAGAGAACCAACCCCAGACAACACTGCCGATGATACCGCCAAGTTGGAACAATAATAGGGTGTTGGCACCTTGAGCGACGGTAAAGTGTAATTGTTGAACGGTGTACAATGGAGCCCAGTTGACGATCCCGATTCTAACAACGTAGACAAACACATTGGCAATACAGAGCAACCAAACCCAAGGACTTTTCATAACGAATTTTTTGAAAATTTCCCATTTTCCCATTTGGGAAGCTGTTTGGTCAGCTTGAGAAATATTTTCGCCAAAAATCACTTCACTAGGGTCCCAGCCTAGTTCCTGCGGATCATCGGCACCAAAGAATAGTCCCCAAAAACCGATGATCAAGCCAATGATAGCAGGGAAGATGAACATTCCCCCGACGTTGCCACTAAAGAGATGATTAGCACCCCAAAGGGCAATAACTCCGGCTACCGCACCACCGAATTCGTGTGAAATATTCCAGATACCAATATAACGACCTCGAGTGGTGGTAGTAGTCCAACGTGAGATAGTTGACAACGAAGCTGAACCACCTGGTGATTGGAAGATACCATTCAGTGACCAAAGTACCAGAATCAAACCAACTGGAGCTTGATTCATCAATAAGGCTACCCCGATGATTAAAGTCATGATTGCAGCTAAAATCAACAAAAATGACATAAAGCGCTTTGTATTCTTACCGTCAACGATGTAACCTAAGACGGTTTTACCAATACCATATGCTAATGAGAAACCATAACCGATCCAACCTAGGGCAGTGGTTGAGATACCTTGTTTGACTAGCAAAGGTTGGGCGGCTGATAAGTTATTTCTGATCAAGTACATACAGAAGTAAACAAAGAAAACGACTGAAAATGATTTTAGAAATTCTTTCAACCAACGACTTTTTTGTTCATCGATTGAAAGTCCTAATTTAGCAGGTCGTTTTAAATCAAAATAATGTAACATGTAAAACATCCCCCTCAATAAACTTCACAATTTAAGTATAGGTCAAGGTGAGTAAAAGAAATCATTTCTTAAATATAATTAAATGAAAAAAATTGTAAAAATTTCACCGACCAGACTTAAACAATAATTATTATAAATTATCGAACCAGTTCGATAACAAGCTTTATTAGGAAAAAAATGGAGTTGATGAGCTTTAAAAAAGTGACTTTTTGGGGGAATAATTAAATAATTTAAAAATGATTCCTTAATTAAATTATTATTATCTAGTTCATATTTTTACTATTTTGTTACATTTTTGTTTCTAATATTACTTTTAATACACAGATGTGTGACTTTTAAACCAAATAAAAAAAATTGCCATATACTTTTCTCTGTTGCGTGGGCAACAAAAGGGAGAAGAGATTTATGGTTTTAAAAAGAAGGTTTATTGCGGCTTTGACCGCTATGATGGCATTAGTCTTCTTGTTCTGCGGGGTTACGACCGTAGAGGCTGCCAGAACCGATATGGTGGATGTTTCTAACTATAACGGTGATATGACGGTGGCTAATTTTCAAGATATGGCTAATAACTATGGGGTAAAAGCCGTCGTTACTAAGATTAGTGAAGGTACTTTCTTTAAGGATAGTACCGCCGCAAATAACATTGCTACAGCCCAAAAAGCTGGGCTTTATATCAATGGTTACCACTATGCTCATTACAGTTCAGTTGCTAGTGCGATTGCCGAAGCTGATTATGCAGCTAAAACAGCGCAAGCAGATGGTCTGCCTCAAGGTTCAGTCTTGGTGGCTGATGTAGAGAGTTCTGAACAAAGTGTCAGTTCTACTTCACAAAATGATGCTGATAATGCAGCCTTTATGAATGAGGTCGCTAAATACGGTTATCGTTCAACTATCTACACAATGGGTTCATGGGTCGGCAACGTTATGACGGTCAGTCAAGGTTGGATTGCTTCATATCCTTATGATGCAACTAATCAAAACTGGTACACGACTAACCATGGTTGGCAATGGTCGAGTTCGTATCAATTTAGCGGCAGTTACGGTAACTTTGACGTTTCTCAGCTTTATGATACGTTCTTTACTAGTTACCAATCACCAACGGGCAGTTCCACAGGTACCAACACTGACTCAGCTACGACTAACAACTCCAGTTCAACAACTGGTTCAACTACTTCAGTGATCAACGTGAAGAATACTTCAGGCAGTTTTGTACCACTAGTAGCGATTGGCAGCGATGGTTCAGTTGAAACTTTAAGCAATCGAGCTTTGGCTAATAACTCCTCTTGGCAAACTGACCAAACTAAGACAGTTAATGGCGTAACCTATTACCGTGTCGCTACGAATGAGTGGGTCGCCGCTCAATATTTGATCAATTCAGGATCGGCAACTGATAGTTCCAGCAATATGGACGTGATCAAAGTCAATAACAGTAGTTCCAGTTTTGTTCAATTAGTCGCTTTGCAAGCTGATGGCAGTATGACAACCATTTCTAACCGAGCTTTAGCTAATAATAGTTCCTGGGCAACTGACCAAACTAAAGTAGTCAATGGCGTAACCTATTATCGTGTTGCTACGAATGAATGGGTAGCTGCAAGTTATGTCGTCAAATAAAATATACATGAAATTATTCAAGCAAGCTGGATAACACGTCTAGCTTCCGAGCATTAATGTAAATAGAGCGGTAACTCAAAATCGAGTTGCCGCTTTATTTGTCGTCAGGAAAAAGTTGTACTTTTGTTCATAATATAAAAATAATTATGCCGTATTGTCTTTTTTCGACTGGAAAAATCCTTAATTCAAGCCCTAGTGCTATAATAAAAAAGCTTATCGAACAAATAGAATTATTTTGTGCTACGGAGGATTTCAATGCCGATTCATGTCAAACAGTTTAAAAAATTTCTCTTGCCCATTATCATTTTGCTATTTATCTGTACTATCGCCATTGGATCATCGCCACTATTTAAAACTAATCCGTGGTGTGATACGAATGCGATGTTCACGATGGGACGGGCGATGACACATGGCCTCGTTCCTTATCGAGATATCATTGATCAAAGAGGGCCACTGCTCTATTTACTTTTTGCCTTAGGATCATTGATCAAGAGTGATAATTTTTTGGGTATTTTTTTGATTCAAGTGGTTAATATTTTGATCGTTTATGCACTGACTTGGAGAATAGTTCAAGTGATGAAAATTAGAGTATTGCCAAGGCCTTGGTTAGCTTTAATAGGTCCAATGGTACTTCTATCTACCAGTGCTTACAGTTTTGGTGGCTCGCCGGAAGAATTTGCGTTTACTTCAATTCTGTATTTACTTCTGGTTGCGATTAAATTTAAACGTCTAAACGTGATTCCTGACAAGACTTTTTTCTGGCTGGGACTCAATCTAGGGATTATTTTTTGGAACAAGTATTCAATGATTGGTGCCTATGTCGTTTTTTTCGTAATTGTACTAATCTCTTTCTTAAGAAAAAAAGCGTTCAAAAAATTGTTGATAGTTACTGAGTGGTCATTAGCGGGATTTCTCTTAGTTACTGGCTTGATTTTGTTATATTTTGTAATTCACCATGCCTTAGCAGATGCCTTCAATATCTACTTTATCCAAAATATGACGCGGTACGGCTCTACAAATCAAACATTGTTAATGAAACTGTGGTCGTTGTTATTACTGATGGCTCAAGCAATTAAGGATCATCTGATTGTTGCGACGATTATCATGCTTGGTTGGGCTAAAAGTATTGCGGACAAGAAGTCAATTACAATAGAAGTGGCAATGTTTCTGGGATCAATACTATTCATTGCCGTGCAACATTGGGTCAATACTTATTACAATTTGGTTTGGATCGTTTTTTTGATTCCGGCCTTACTTAGATTCACAAGGTTGATTCCAAGAAAACTCAATCAAGGATTTGTAAAAACAATTGAATTGTTATTAGTCAGCGCCGTCATTTTTCTACCATTAATAAATAATGAAGATTTAGGAAAATTGATCGTCCTAGACAATCGTGTTTCGTTTAATTCTTTAGAACAATGGAAAGCTCAACCAAGGTTTGCTGAAGTGATGAAAAAAACGCAAGCACATCCAACTTTATTGATGATAAATGATTTAGATGAAGGCTTTTTCTTAGCAGCGGGGATCGTTCCAACTACTAAATATTGGCAACAGCTCAATATGTCATATTTGCAGTTGCCGGAAATGTATCAATCGTTTAAAAATTCGATGCGAGATAAGAAGACCGATTTTGTCATTGTTAAATTAAAAACTATGCCTGCTTCTGGGGCTGAAGCACTAAAGCAACAGATTGCTACTTTTGTCGAGCCACATTTGTATCGGACTTTAATGAAAAATTATCGAATTAAAGCCGTTGCTCAAAATAGTCCTGACGAATCATATGTGCTTTTATATCGAAAATAAGAAGCCGACTTAAAAAAATTTTCATAAAAAAATCCCAGTGGGTCAACCATCATTGATAAAACACGTTACATTGATGGTTAACTTCACTGGGATTTTTGCTTGTGTGGAGATTCAATAATAATTTACTTGAAACTTTTTTAACTCTTAAATTTATCTTCTTAGCAGATCTTGTCGCCAAGGCTGAGCATCTTTTCACGACGTTGTGCAGCTGTTTCTGGTTCAACGTTACGCCAGTCAACAACAGATAAGCCACCGTCAAGAATACCTGAATTGTCCTTTAGAGCTAGGGCATTGTGCCATACAGAGATGTTCAAGCCATTAGTCATCAAATCAGCATCGTTTTCAGATGTGTGTAAATCTAAACCGGCATTGTTTTCTAGGTCAATTGTGTAATTAGGATCTTCATCTTTTAGAATAACTAATTGGAACTTGTCGCCAATAGCACAGCTACCACCAAGGGAAGAGTACTTATTAGAGCCATCGTCAGTTGTTAAGATCATAATTGCATCTGTTGGAACATTTTTGTTTGCTAAATATGTTTGTGCTTCTGGTTTAATATCGATTTTCATAGTTAGAGGTCCTTTCCAATACAATATTTTAAAGTGTTTTGTGCAAAATCCTCTTGCACAAAACCTTTATTACATTATTTAATTTATACCCTTTAGAGAACATCTGCAACCATTCTGCTCACAATTTGAAATTATTATATTTCATTTTTGTTAAGTAAGAAAGTATATTGTGAATATATAAAAATGGTATTTACTATTTTATGAAAGCGTATTAGTATGAGGTTGTATTTAGATGTTATAAAGGGGAGGTTTGAACATGCAAACATACAAACGCCTGAACCGGACGTTGCTATGGATATTGGTGATTGCCTTTTCAATTTTGATTGCCGGGGGACTTTTGATTTTTAAGAATGAAGCTCCCAGACCTTCAAAGATTGTCAATGAATCGGGGCAGACAATCGTCACCAAAAAGCAACTGCTTTCTGGTCAAGCAATTTATGAAAAGTATGGTTTGACTGATTACGGAACTTATTTAGGGAATGGGACTTACTTTGGTCCAGATTATACAGCACAGTCACTCCATATCTATCTTTTAGGGATGAAGGAATACTATGCTCAGAAACAATTCAAGACTAATTTTTCTGCCTTGGATACGCAACAAAAGGCTGGTATTTCTGGCTTAGTTAAAAAGGAGATTCGTGTTAATCGGTATGACAAAAACGATGATCAGTTAGTTTTGACCGATGCTCAAGTGGCTGGATTAAAACACCTGACAGCTTATGATCGTCGACAATTTGTTAACAATCCTCACGAAGCAGGACTACCGGAAAACATGATTCACAATAACACCGATGATTTCATGTCACACGGTGATAAGATCGATCAATTATCGTACTTTTTCTTCTGGGGGGCTTGGTTGTCATCAACTAATCGTCCTGGACAAATTTATTCATATACTAACAATTGGCCATATGATTTAGATGCGGGCAACATTATGACTAGTCAGGCGATGATTTGGACCGCTTTGTCAGTCGCAATTTTGGTTGCTGGTGTCGGAATTGTTATTTTCATCTATAAGAAATATCATTTTGACATGCAATTCAATGAATCATATGCTGATATACCAGAAATTAGGACTGACGAACCAATCAGTGTTTCTCAACGAAAGACCGCTAAGTATTTCTTGATTGTCATGCTGATGTTTTTAGTCCAGATTTTACTGGGTGAATTAATGTCGCACTATTATGTTGAAGATAGTTTCTTTGGCTTGCAATTGCAGTACATTTGGCCATTTAACTTGGCTAAAACTTGGCATTTGCAACTAGTTATTTTCTGGATTGCTACCGCTTGGTTGGCAACAGGAATCTACATTACTCCACGAGTCTTGGGTCGAGAACCAAAACATCAAGGTGTCCTAGTTGATATCTTATTCTGGGCCTTGATTGTCGTTGTTGGTGGTTCAATGCTTGGTGAATGGGGTTCTACTTTAGGCATTATCAATAAAGACTGGTGGCTCTTTGGTCATTATGGCTGGGAATATGCTGAAATGGGTAAGTTCTGGCAAGTCTTGTTCATCATTGGGATGTTCTTGTGGATTGCCATTATGTGTCGTGGTTTTATCCCGGCAATCCGAATCAAGAAGAATTTGGATCGTTCAAGATTGTTGCAATTATTGATTATTGGTTCAATTGCTATTCCAGCTTTCTATTTGGCATCACTCTTCATTTTGCCAAACTCACACGTTACTTTCGCCGATTATTGGAGATGGTGGATCGTCCATCTATGGGTTGAAGGTATCTTTGAATCCTTTGCCGTAATCCTAATCGGTTACTTGATGGTCGATATGAAACTAACAACTATCAAATCGACTATTCGAGCTTTGTATTTCCAATTGATCCTCTTACTTGGAACTGGTGTTGTCGGAATGGGACATCACTATTTCTGGGAAGGAGATCATTCGATCTGGTTAGCTCTAGGTTCTTGTTTCTCCGCTTTGGAAGTAATCCCACTTTGTTTGTTAGTTTGGGAAGCATACACGCATTATCGGGTTTATAAAGATAGTCACAAAGACTTTCCATATAAAGGCACCTTTATGTTTCTTGTCTCAACCGGATTGTGGAATGCTTTAGGAGCCGGTGCATTAGGATTCTTGATCAATGCACCTGCAATCAACTATTTTGAACATGGTACTCAATGGACTTCCGCTCATGCTCACGGGTCAATGGCCGGGGTTTATGGCTTCTTCTCGGTAGCTATCATGCTATTTGCGATCAGACATCTGACAGTCAGTGATTTTTGGACTGAAAAAGTTGAGAAGTGGATCAAATGGGCATGTATCACCATGAATGTTGGTTTAGCTGGCATGGTCTTCATCACCTTGATGCCACTTGGTTTCTTACAGCTAAAAGATGCACTAGAGAACGGTTATTGGCATGCTAGACAGTTGAGCTTTTATCGGGCACCGCTTGAAAAAGGTTTGACCATTGCTCGGTCCGTCCCTGATGTTATTTTTACCGTCGGAGTGGTAATCTTATTAGTAGTATTCTTCAGAGCAATGTTCCATTTGAAGAAAGCTTCAAATAAGTTGAATCCGATTGATTACGATATTAAATAAAGAGGGAAAAGTTATGTCTGATACAAAAGAAAATCCATACTGTCATGCAGGTATGGAATGTCACACTGGTTGTCGTTGTGCAAGTAGCGATGGTATTTGTCACTGTCCAATGATCAGTGATGAAAAATGTGCCTGCAATGGCTACTGTGGAATGAAAAAATAATTGCTTTAAAGAGAGCAGGACAAAATACGTTTGCTTTTTAGCATCAATGTAAATAGAGAGGTAACTCGACTTGGGGTTGCCGCTCTATTTGTATTAAAAGCAAAAATAGTTATATCCAAGTTTCAGGAGGTAGAAATGTTAGCTGCTTATATTGATCAAACTGGCGATCTGGATGAAATAAAATTTGGTGAAATAGCTGATCCAATAATTAATGAACATGAAGTTTTAGTAGAAATTACGGCCGTTTCCGTCAACTTCGTCGATACTTTCGTTCGTTCAGGTGGTTTTCAAACGAAGTTGAATTTTCCATTCGTTTTAGGACGAGATGGTGTCGGTGTTGTCAAAGAAATCGGTCAAAAAGTGACAGATTTTCAAGTCGGTGACCTGGTCTGGACAAATAGTATGGGCTATGATGGCCGAGCCGGAACTGCCAGTCAATTGGTTGCTATTCCTAGTCAACGACTATTCAAGATTCCCAATCAAGTTGATCCAATTAAATTGGTTGCTGCAGTTCATTCGGCTGCGACAGCGGCAATTTTATTGACTGATATTTTAAAGGTTGAAGCTAAGAAAAATATTTTAATCGAGGGTGGCGCTGGTCACGTGGGAATTAAATTAGTTGAATTGGCTAAGAGTTTAAACTTACAAGTTGCTACGACTAGTAATACGAAAGATTTTGACAAATTCTCCTCTTTTGGTGCAGTAAAAGCTTATGATTACCACCAACCAATTTCTCAAATTAGTCAAAAGTTCGATTATATTGTCGATACTTCGGGCAATGTTGATTTACAGATGAATCTCAATCAGTTGAAATTAGGCGGGCAGATTGCTTTGATTACCGCTCCTAGTGATAATCAGTTTTCCTTTGATGTCCGTCAGATGTATACTCAAGATCAGGCCATCAAGGGCTTCGTCATTAGTCATGCCCCTTTGTCACAACTAAGAAAAGCTGCAAAGTTGTTAAATCAAGCTTTTGCTCAAGGTAAATTGCTCGATGATAAAATTGTCCAACTACCGATGGCCCAAATGAAACAAGCTCAAAGTATGTTATTGAATCATCAAACGGATGGTCAAAAGATCGTTTTAACTTGGAGATAATGATGAAAAAAATATATTTTCTCTGTACCGGTAATTCATGTCGGAGCCAAATGGCAGAAGGTTTTGCCAAACAACTCTTAGGGAATGACTGGCAAGTCGCTAGTGCGGGAATCGAAAGTCATGGGGTCAATCCCTTAGCCATCGAAGCAATGCAAGAAGTAGGAATTGATATTTCGACAAATAAATCGAAGCTGATCGATAATGACTATTTGCAACAATGTCAACTCGTAGTGACACTCTGTGGTGATGCAAAGGATCGTTGTCCAGTAACGCCAAAAACAGTTCGAAAATTGCACTGGCCTCTAGCTGACCCCGCACAAGCAAAAGGAACTAAGGCAGAAAAAATGTTAGTTTTTCGCCAAGTTCGGGATCAGATTGAAGCAAAAATCTCGCAATTAGCTCAAGAATTGAATCGCTAATAGATATAAAAAGTATCACAAAAAAGCAATCAGACTCCTCAATTGAGGATAGTTCTGATTGCTTTTTGACTTGATAAATATGTGTAAGACAGATTATTATCAGCAGATTTGATCGCCCAAGGTAACCATTTTATTGAGTCGTTCCTTTTCGGTTTCAGGTTTAACATTCCGCCAATCGATAATCGACAAGTTACTATCAAGGATACCGGTCTTGTCCCTTAAGGTGAGGGTATCGTGGTCAAAATCAATGGTTAGATTGTCACCAACTAGATATTCTTCAAATTTAGACATACTAAGTTGATAACCAGAGTCATTTTCGATCGTTAGATTAAAATTATCGTCGGGCTGATTTAAGATGATCAGCTGAAATTTGTCAGCTAAATCACAAGTAGCTCCGACACTTGAGTACTTGTTGGAACCATCGTCAGTAGTCAGAATAACAACGCTGCCAGTAGGAATTTTGTCGGCCAAAAATTGTTTAGCATTATCAGTAATTGTAATTTTCATAATAATACTCCTCTCTGAAAAAAGGTTTAGAAAAATTAACTCGTACAAAACTTATTACATCTTTAATTTAGTCTTGATTTAGTGCATTTGCAAGTCACTTGCTTGGATATTTTTAAATAAATCTAAAGCTTAATTAAATTCAATGAAAGTTATATTTTTTTTGAAATAATGGTTTTATAATTAGAACGTTCTGAGGAAGAGGGGGTAGATCAATGGATCGATTGTTGAAATTTACAACCTGGGTTTATGGTAGTAAAATGATGCGCATTATTCGTGATACTCTCAAGATGATGTTTCCAATTATCTTATTTGGGAGTTTTGCGGAAGTTTTGCAAGTCACTTTCTTAACACCGACAGGTTTCATGGCTGTCTTGTTCGGTATCACTAAGTGGTTGCCGTTTCACAAAGACTTAGCGTGGGGTATGGGGGTGATTTATCACTGTACGATCGATATGGTAGCAATTTATTCTGCCTATGGTTCGGCTTATTTCACGGCCAAAGTTTATGGACGTAAATCTTCAGCGGCTGGGGCGATGGGACTGTTAGCATTCTTAATTGTCGCTTATCAACCTAATCAAGATGGGTTGTTGAATTTCAATCCGCGTTTGATGTCAAATGGGATGTTCTTTTCCTTAATTATTGGCTATCTCTGCGGTCGGCTGATGGTCAAACTAGTCAATCTTCAAAAGGAAGAGTTATTTCAACTCTTGAAGCCGGTAAGTATTATTATCCTTAGTGCTGCAATCGTTAATTTGATATTGGGCTTTGTTGGCCGATTAGAGATTCCCAGTTATGTGGCAACTTTTGTAACCGAACACTCACAAGTTAATTCTTTAATGTATGTCTTGGGGATGGGATTATTGACCAATGTTTTATCATGGTTAGCAATCGGTGGACCATTCATACATGCACCATCTTTCACCGATGCAGCTTCTTTAGCTAATATGAATGCTGCTTTGAAAGCAAAATCAGTTTGGAATGTACCTTTTAAATTTACCGATACGACCTTGTATCATAGTTTTGCCAATTTTGGTGGGACCGGGGTTATGTTAGCCTTGATCATTGCCATATTGATTTTCTCCAAGAAAAAGGTCAATCGAAATACTTCTAAATGGGCCATTTTTCCCGCAATTTTTAACAATAATTATCCGATGATGTTTGGGATTCCAGTTTTATTTAATCCAATCATGTTTTTCCCATTTGTTTTAGCGCCATTTTTTAATATGCTGGTGGCAGCGTTATTCTTGTCATTGCGTTGGATGCCGACGTCAGCCTATCCAGTGCCATATGGGACTCCTGGGCCTTTGATTGCCTTTATCGGTACAAACGGTAATTGGTGGGCTTTTATTTTCGGAGCCATCCTGATTTGCTTAGACGTTTTGATTTACATGCCGTTTGTCAAATTGGCAGATAAAACGATTGAGGAGGTCGGCGATGATGATGAAGCAGTACAAGCGGTATAAAAAGTGGATTTGGACGATCGTTGGGGTGTTCATTTCCACCGTCTTAGTTATCATGTCTTTTCAATGGACTCAAACTGAAGTCAGTGAATTGATGCGCTGGCATAACTCAAAAGTTTCTCCAGTCATTATGATTCCTGGTAGTTCGGCCACAGTCAATCGTTTCGACACCTTAGTCAAGAAGCTCAATAAGGGCAAAGCGAAAAAGGATCAACACAGTCTTTTAAAAATCGAAGTAATGAATAATGATAAATTGAATATCACTGGTCAGATTAGAACTGGTGACAATGAGCCAATAATCGTGGTCGGTTTTCAGAATAATGCCGATGGCTACAGCAACATTAAACAGCAAGCTAGACGTTTTAATATCGCATTCAAGTACATCACCGATGCGTATCGATTCAATAATTTCAAGGCGATTGGACATTCGAATGGCGGCCTGATTTACACCTTGTTCTTGGAAAAATATTTTTCAAACTATTCAGACCGTGTGACCCTGAAACGTTTGATGACAATTGGTTCGCCATATAACTTCAACGAAAATTCCGTTCATCATAAGACCCAAATGTTGACGGATTATATTGCTGACCGTAAGAATTTACCAACTAATATGGATGTCTACATTGTTGCCGGGACCGAAACTTATAATTCCGATGGCTTAGTGCCACTGGGCAGTGTGGTAGCCGGTAAATATATTTATCAAGGACAAGTTAAGCATTTTACAACTATTTCCGTATCAGGGTCAGATGCGCAACATTCCGATTTGCCCCAAAATGACCAGATCATTGACTTGATCAATCGATATATTTTGGATCCAAGTTCTAAACAATCGCTAAATGGAAAAAGCAATATGAATAATCAGCCAAAAAATCCTTAGATAAATTAATCATCTTTTTCAGGTTTCGTTCGGTTTAGATTAGCACAAAATAATTTATTGGTGCTGGGCTGGATTGTTACTAGCTTTTCGCCAGTTTTGATAATTAAAGAGAACATCCGTGTTTTAGAGATAAAACGGGATGTTCTTTTTTAATTGCACTTGGAATCGCTTACTTAGAATGGTATAGTTTTGATTGTACCGCCGTACCAGTGAGAAACAGCGACTATTTTAAGAAAGGTATATATCAAATGAACGAAGAATTTGCCAATTTAAATGAAGTTAAATCAGAGATTATCAATCTATCAGCCATTTTAAGTTTGCCAAAGGGGACGGAAGCCTTTGTCAGTGATGTCCATGGCGAATATGATGAATTTGCACACATTATGCGTAATGGTTCGGGAAATACTAAACAGAAGATAGCGGAATTGTTTACCGGCCGTTTGTCGCCTATGAGTCAGAAAAAATTGGCTTTTTTGATTTATTATCCTTCCGAAATTCTTGCTAAGACTAAGTTAGCAATTAATGACGATGAGCAAATGATTCAGTGGTACATGGATACTTTTAATAATTTAATCGAGATGTTGAAGTATACCGCTAATAAATATACCCGTTCGAAGGTTAGAAAAGCACTCAACCCAGATTTTGTTTACGTGACGGAAGAATTGTTATATGCCGATACTAACGCCGAAATGAAACAATTGTCTTATCAGGAAATCATGAATAGTATCATTAAATTGAACATGGCCGATGACTTTATCATTGACACTTGCCATTCGATTCAGAGATTGGTTGTGGACCACATTCACATTATCGGCGATATTTATGACCGTGGACCACACCCGGATTATATTATTGAACACCTAGTTCATCACTGGAAAAACTTTGATTTTCAGTGGGGGAATCACGATATACTTTGGATGGGCAGCGTGGCCGGTTCTAAACTATGTATGTTAAATCTCTTAAGGATCTGTGCCCGGTATGATAATCTGGAAATCTTGGAGCAGTCTTATGGAATCGACCTCTCTAAAATTCGCTTGTTGGCAGTCGATAACTATCAGCCTCTGGCCAGTTTTACCCCTAAATCCGATACCGGTAAAAAAATCAGTCCGGCACAAGCCGCGGTTGATAACCGAATTCAACAGGCGGCTGCCATTTTACAATTTAAACTCGAAGGCCAAGCCATTAAACGGCGTCCCGAATTTAAAATGGAGAATCGACTTTTACTTGATAAATTAAGTTTTGATCGAAAAGAAATCACTATCGAAGGCAAAAGCTATCCCATCAACAACGGTTGTTTTCAAATGGTTGATAGTCAAGATCCTTATCAATTAACCGCCAAAGAATCAGCTACGATTGACGATTTGATGAAACAATTCATGTCCTCAAAGAAGCTGAAACAACATATTCAATACTTGATCGACAATGGTTCAATGTATTTGAAGTATAATGGTAATCTCTTATTGCATGGCTGTGTTCCGGTAGCAGAGGATGGTGAATTACTTGCTTGGCAGATAAAAGGTCATTCCTATGCCGGGAAGGCACTGTTTGACTATTTTGATCGAATAATTCGGCAGGCTTTGGATCATCCGACTACCGCCGATACTTTTGAAAATGATGTTATTTGGTATCTTTGGACTGGCAAAATGTCACCGTTATTTGGCAAGGACAAGATGACGACCTTTGAACGATATTTTATAGATGATAAACGACTGCAAATTGAACGGTTAAATCCTTATTACTCATTACGTAAAGCATCGTGGTTTGCGGATAAATTATTTGAGGAATTTGGCTTGACATCGGAGGGCCATATTATCAACGGTCATACGCCTGTTAAAGCTGGAACGTCACCCATTTTAGCCAATGGTAAGATTTTTGTGATCGACGGAGGGATGTCTAAGCCTTATCACAAGACCACAGGAATTGGTGGTTATACGCTGTTATCAAATTCCTATGGCCTCCAATTGGTCACGCATGAACCGTTCACCACGAGAAAAAAAGCTATTGCAGAAATGACGGATGTTGTTTCGACTAAGCGGGTGATTGAACAGTCTGTTAAACGAAAGACCGTCGCCGAAACTGATATAGGTCAAGAATTGCAACAACAGATGAATCAGTTATTGAAACAATTAGCTAAATGATTTGAATTTAGGTATTATCGAGATAAACCAAAAAGGCACAGGATTCTTCTTTTACGAGAATCCCGTGCCTTTTAAATGATAAATTTAATCTAAAACCTCTTTGGGTTTAAGACTGTTCTTAATTTTATTTTGAGCTAAATATGGATCGTAATGTTTACCTAAGAATAGCGGAACCTTTTCTTCGACCACATCACTGAATTCCAAACCGAACCACATAGCAGGCGACAAAGTAATATTTTGGAGCAAAAGTCGTCCACCAATCAAGAAGCGGTCAAAATTATTCATATAATCTTGAGCTCCTAAATCTTGGAACTGCTGATTTTGAATGATGAACTTGAAAGATCCAGCCCGACGATTTGGCAAAATTGAGTATTCTGGCGTTTGATCATCAATGATCTTTTTATCTAAGAGGGAATTGATGATCTGACGAATGTAGATGTTAACGTGTTGCGACTTCTTAAAGCCGAGGTTCAAATTAACATTGACGATATTTCTAGTTCCCATCATATCAACTGTGTAGTTGCATTCGTAGGGGGCATCAGTTTGATTAACGCTGATAAACCAGTAAACTTTAGCCCGTTTAGGATCTTGATCAAGAATTGAATAGATGATGGAACGTTTGCAGGAATAATCTTGATTCGTCTTGTTCATATAAACTAGATTAGTCGCATATAGCGGAATCGTTTTGTCCTGACTGAGCTTTTCAATCTGTGGCACAAAGTCACTCAAACAAACTGATTCACTTTCACCAAGGTAGGCGTCACGTCGTTTGTTGCCAAAGAACCAAACTATCATTACCAACAATATAGCAGTCGTGATAATAACGGTGACATACCCTCCGTGGATGAATTTGATTAGACTGGAGATTAGGAAGAGCGATTCCAAAATGGCAAAGAAAATCACGAAGACGGTTGCTAATAAAGGACGCTTTTTCATAATCAAGTACTGATGCAATAATAAAGTCGTCATCAGCATGGTTAAGGTGATCGCCAAACCATAGGCTGCTTCCATATGTTCGGAAGTCTTAAAGCCCCAGACGACTCCCAGTGTGATTGCACAGATGATCCAATTGACAGCGCCGATGTACAACTGACTCTTGACTTGGCCAGGGAACTTGACACGCATCTTAGGCAAGATTTTTAGGCCAATTGCTTCTTGTACTAAAGTAAATGACCCCGTGATTAAAGCTTGGGATGCGATGACAGCAGCAATTGTCGCAATCACGATGGCAAAAAATTGAAGACGGTTAGGTAACATTGCATAAAAAGGATTGATGCTCTTAACGCCAGCAAATTCTGGACGATTGTAATTAGTAATTACCCAAGCGGCTTGTCCTAAGTAGTTTAAAGTTAGCATGGCATAGACAAAAGGCCAGGTGGCATAAATATTTTTCTTACCAACTTGTCCCATGTCGGAGTACAAAGCTTCTGCACCAGTAGTTGCCAAAAAGACACTACCCAGGATAAAGATTCCCACATGATTATCAGGACTGGCGATAACTTTGATCGCATAGATGGGAGAGAGGGCTTTTAGAACAGAGAAGTCTCTAGTCAAGTTAAGTAAGCCCATTAAACCGATAAAGGAAAACCAAATCAACATGATTGGCCCAAAAGAACGACCAATTTTTTCAGTCCCGAAAACTTGAATAAAGAAAATTGTTAATAGTATAACTGTAACGATAATCAAGACCATCCCTTGATCATTCGGGAAGACAAAATTGCCAAAAGACTGGCCTTTGATTCCTTCAATCGCAGACGTAACGGTCACGGCCGGTGTCAAAGTTCCATCCGCTAATAACGCCGCGCCACCGATCAAAGCTGGAATTATCAACCATTTTGCTTGTGACTTGATCAAAGCATAGAGGGCAAAGATCCCACCTTCACGATTGTTATCTGCTTTCATAGCAATTAAAACGTATTTAACAGTCGTAATCAGCATTAAGGTCCAAAAAATCAGTGAAACACTGCCGATTATATAATCAGGCCGACTTTTTGACATCGTACCAGCATCTTTTAGGATGGCATTCATAACATAGAGTGGTGAAGTACCAATATCACCGTAAACGATACCAAGAGTAATCAACATCCCCCATTTGGTGCAGGATGTCGTCGTGGTTCTTTTCATTTTATATACCCCTCGATTTCTTGAAAATAACCATTTATTTCTTTAACGAAGATTAAAGATAGTACTTTTAAATCCTTTTTTCAATAACTATTTATAAAAAGATTAGGCATAAGATTATAACGCCGCTTTAAATCTTCAAAGAAACCGCTTGAAATCAAGTAATTTTTTCTTAAACGCCGTTACGTCTCACCGATATTTATTTTTAAATTAAAAATGTTTGATTGGTGGTAAACACTGTTATAATCGCAAAAATATTGTAAAAAAATTAATTATTTTTGTTAAGCAATTTGTAGTTAAAAAATTAATAAGCCTCTATTATTGTGGTTGAAAAAAGAGGTTAATGTCATGAATAAAACAACAAAGCAATTAATACTTAATAAGATAGTAGAAGAAATGCTAGTAAAATTGAATGAAGTTATTAGTGACCCTGAGTTAAAAAAGCGGCCTGATTTATTTCAAATTTTGAACAAAGATATTGTAATCTTAACTAAGACTAAAAATATCGATCGAATCGCACCGCAACTTTTTCAAGAGATCAGCTTAAAGTACATTGAGGATCCTAACAATTTCCCTAAATCTCTGATCGAATTATATTATTGGGCTCGAATCGAGACTAATAAGTACGATGGTTTAGCATGGAGTACAGTACAATCTGGAACTGTTTGGCTGGAAAATTAAAGAATTAATTGCGTCCATCAATAATTCCCCGTATAATGCAAGCTAGACTACATTTAAGAAATGAGGATTATATATTTGATTACTGTTAGTGACGTTAGTTTGCACTTTGCCGATCGAAAGTTATTTGAGGATGTAAATATTAAGTTTGCTCCGGGGAACTGCTATGGCTTGATTGGTGCTAATGGTGCCGGCAAGTCAACATTTCTAAAGGTTTTGTCAGGCGAAATAAAACCTTCCACAGGTTCTGTCAAATTAGGACCCAATGAACGTTTAGCTACCTTAAAACAAAACCACTTCGATTATGATGATTATACAGTTATGGAAACGGTCTTAATGGGCCACACAGAACTTTACCAAATCATGCAAGAAAAAGATGCTATCTACGCAAAACCAGACTTTAGTGAAGAGGACGGATTGAAAGCGGCCGATTTAGAAGCTAAG
The DNA here is from genome assembly GCF_054881455.1 of Companilactobacillus sp. FL22-3. NCBI lineage: Bacteria > Bacillati > Bacillota > Bacilli > Lactobacillales > Lactobacillaceae > Companilactobacillus > Companilactobacillus sp. FL22-3. The sequence goes on from NZ_JBTYYZ010000002.1 coordinate 241,818, forward strand.
TTTGGTGAAATGGGTGGCTGGGAAGCTGAAGGTGAAGCTTCTCAAATGTTACAAGGCTTGAACATTCCGGAAAGTTTGCATCAAGTTAAAATGAACACTTTAACTGCTGGTCAAAAAATTAAAGTCTTGTTAGCTCAAGCATTATTTGGACAACCAGATGTCTTGTTACTTGATGAGCCTACCAATGGCTTGGATGTTGAGTCGATCGACTGGTTGGAAGAATTCTTGATCAACTTTGAAAACACCGTGATCGTAGTTTCCCATGATCGCTACTTCTTGAACAAAGTCTGCACATATATGGCCGACCTTGATTACAGTAAGATTCAACTTTATGCCGGTAACTATGATTTCTGGCAACAATCATCCGAATTAGCTCAAAAGATGAAGCAAGATCAAAACGAGAAAAAAGAAGAAAAAATCAAAGAATTACAAGACTTTATCGCTCGCTTCTCAGCCAATGCGTCTAAATCAAAACAGGCAACTTCACGTAAGAAGATGCTTGATAAGATTACTTTAGATGATATTCAACCTAGTTCGAGACGTTATCCATTTATCAAATTTGTGCCTAACCGAGAAATCGGTAATGATTTGTTAAAAGTCGATAACCTTTCGGCAACGATCGATGGCAAGAAAGTATTGAACAATGTCAGCTTTATCTTGAACAAAGATGACAAGGTAGCCTTTTTAGCCAAAGATGATATGAGAACGACAGCACTTTTCAGAGTCTTGAGTGGTGACTTAGTTCCCGATTCCGGTACGATCACTTGGGGTGTCACAACCAGTCGAGCTTATTTACCAAAAGATTTCAACTCCATGTTTACTGAACCCACACCAATTATTGATTGGTTGCGTCAATTTGCCGAAAAAGGTGAGGACGACGATACTTTCTTACGAGGTTTCTTAGGAAGAATGCTCTTTTCTGGAGATGACGTAACTAAGCATGTGGATGTTCTTTCCGGTGGTGAAAAAGTTCGTGTCATGCTGTCGAAGATGATGTTGCTCAAGGCAAATGTCTTGCTGTTAGATGATCCAACCAATCATTTAGATTTGGAATCAATCACGGCTTTGAACGACGGTTTGATCGACTACAAAGGTTCAATTCTATTTGCATCGCACGATCATCAATTTATTCAAACAATTGCCAACCGTCTGATTTATCTCACCAGCGATGGGGTAGTTGACCGTGCCGATACAACGTATGATGAATTCAGAACTAATCCGCAAGTTGAAAAACAAATTGCTGAATTAGACTAAATATATTTTCAAGAAAAATTATTCACTTCAAAAAAATCTCAGTGAAGCTAATCGTCCCAGATGATTAGTTCATTGAGATTTTTTGGTGTATTTTTAATTAATTCAAAGTTATTTCGTAAGCTTTTTCATCTCAAGGATACATTTTCTTCAAACTATTGACGCATTATTTTAAGGTAGACTAAATATTTGGATGCTAAGATTTGATCATAACTTAAAGAAAACCAACGAATAAAAAATAAATTTGTCGGAAAGGAGTGTTGTCGATGCGTTGGATACCATTATTCGTTATCTTGATCTTATCGCTGCTCTGTGGAATCTATCTGTTTGATAATGTCAAAGATATCGTTAAACGAAGAATTGCCTTTTTAAGCCTCATCTACATGACCCTGTTAGGAACGATCTTATTCACACCATTTTCTTTTGATGGAGTAGGGGTTTACGTCATGCCTGCTGGAACCGGCAGCGTCAATTTATACCATATTTATTATGACCTTGGTTTTGTCGAAAACATTGCCTTGACTGTTCCTTTAGGATTTTTATTGAAGCGTGCTTTTAACAAGATTCCTTGGATCACAATGGCTCCAATCGGTTTAATGATTGGGGCGACTATTGAAACGATGCAGTATTACTTATCACACTTATACCTCATCAACCGTACTAGTGATATCAGTGATGTTGTTGCTAACGGAATTGGCATTGTTATTGGTGCAACTTTAGTCTTAGTTTATCGCTATGTGGTGGAAGAAGATTTACTCAAGAAGCGAATTTAATTTGAAATTCAGTCCAGACTAACATTGATTGAGATAAGCAATCCCAGTAGATTTAACCATTAAAAAGGTAATCTACTGGGATTTTTTGCTGGACTAGTTTGAAAAATCACAGAAAAAATCCACCTGCCTAAGCAAGTGGATTCAATAATTAACTTGTAATTTTTAAGACCCGAATACGGATGAATTTACCAATTTCAGTGATTATGAGGACGACTAATCCCGCCATTATTGGAATCAACCACCCATAATAGAAGTTGACGTTAGTCGTGTGGAAGATATCCTGCATGAATGGTAGATAGATAATTCCCAATTGCAGGACAATCAAGATACCAATAATGTAAAAGGCCATCTTATTCTGGAAAAAGTACTTAGAGATGACCGGATGATTATTTCGCAGGTTAAACAGATAGAAGATTTTCCCAAAAATAATGATATTTAAGGCTACCGTACTACCAACTATTTCTGGCAATCCTTGACTCGTCAGGAGATCAAAGATCCAGATACCCAAACCGGCAATCAGAGCAGAAACGTAGATGATTTCAAAGGTATCGAGTTTGTTCAATAGTCCCGCTTTAACATTTCTTGGACCACGAGCCATGATCCCGGCTTCTGGTGGTTCAAAGATGAAAGCAAATTGAATAGTTAAGGCTGAAACCATGTTGATCCAGAGTAGTTGGGCTGGATATAGTGGCAAGTCTTGGCCTAAGAGGATACTGATAACTACGATTAAACCTTCGGCAAAACTGGTTGGCAATAAGAAACGAATGGTTTTACGAATATTGTCAAAGACGTGACGTCCTTCTTTTACAGCGACAACAATATCAGCAAAGTCATCATCGGCCAGGACCATATCAGCGGATTCTTTGGCAACTTCAGTACCTTTAATACCCATAGAAACACCGATATCAGCTTGTTTTAAAGCTGGTGCATCATTCACTCCATCACCAGTCATGGAGACGACGTGACCATTCGCTTGTTGAGCCTTCACAATTCGCAACTTATTAGCTGGAGTCGTGCGGGCAAAGACGTTATAGTCATCAATCTTGCTGTTCAGTTCTTCGTCTGACATAGCATCGATTTCTGGTCCGGTGATAGCTTTGACAACCGAATCGAGGTCCAATTTATTAGCAATGGCGGAGGCTGTGTCAGGGTGATCACCAGTGATCATTTTGACCTTGATGCCGGCCATGCGTAATTCGTGGATCGACTTTCTCGCTTCTTCACGAGGAGGATCGATGATTCCGACCAAACCAGAAAACATTAAATCTTTAATCTTATCTTTATCGATTTCAGAAACACTCTGATCGACTTCTTGGTATGCTAAAGCAACCACACGCAAACCTTCGGCTGCCAAATCTTGCATACTTTGATTCCAGTATTCACTCTTCGTTCCAATCTTTGAAAGCGACATAATCGTTGAAGGCGAACCTTTGACCATCAGCAATCTTTTACCATCGACCATTGCTAAACGAGCCGAGAATCTAAAGGCCGAATCAAAAGGTAAGGAATCGATTTCTGTAACTTCTGGATCATGTCCAGTCATTTTTCGATAGAGCGTTGTCAGGGCACCATCGGTTGGTTCACCATTCAACTCCCAGCGATTATTTTCAAAATGCAATTGAGCGTCAGTCGTTTGACCAGCGATTGTGACTAATTCTTTCATTTGTGGGTCGGCTTGCCAATCAAAGTCTTGACCGTCTAATTTCAAATTACCAGAGAAATCAACTCCACCGTCAGCACCATAACCGACGCCAGTTACCGTAAAAGTATGTTTAGGAGTGATAACCTTTTTGACCGTCATTTCATTTTTAGTCAAAGTTCCGGTCTTATCACTGTTAACTATATCAACAGCTCCTAGAGTTTCAACGGCTGGAAGCGACTTGACGATAACTTTTCGTTTAGTCATCTTCCTAGTTCCCATTGCCAAAACGACCGAAGTACTTGCGGGTAGCCCCTCAGGCATTGAACCCACGACCATTGTGATCACTGAGATCAATAGCATTGGTAGGGAATAAGTATCGAAAATGTAACCGAAGATAAAGAGAATTACCGCAGCAATAACGATTGCAACTGATAGGCCAAAACCTAATGAGTTCAAGTTCCGCATCAATGGTGTTGGACGACTTTTAACCGATTCAACCGAATCTTGAATTTGACCAATTTCGGTTTGGCCAGCAATTGCCGTCACAATCCCTAATCCTGAACCACTAGTTACAGCAGTGGAGGCGTAGACCATATTACGGCGTTCAGCCAATGGTAACTTGGATTCAGAAATTGCTTCTTCAATTTTTTCGATAGGATTGGTTTCACCAGTTAAGGCTGATTCTTGCACACTTAAATTGTCTGCAGAGATCAGTCTCATATCGGCCGGTACTGCATCCCCAGCTTCCAAGTTGACTAAGTCGCCAACTACCAATTCTCTCGCATCTAATTCCAGTTTTTCACCATCTCGAAAGACAAAGTTCTTGGAGACTAACATTTCCCGAATCTTTTCCAAAGCATTGCCAGCTTGTTGTTCTTGAATGTAGCCAATGATGGCATTGACAATAATGACCAAGCCAATAACAATTGAATCCGAATAGCGATGCATCAAAAAGGTCATGATAGCAGCGGCCGCTAAGATGTAGATGATACTATTGTTGAATTGTTTGATGAATTGGATAAACTTAGAAGTCTTTTTGATTTCTAGTTCATTAGGTCCATCCTTTTTTTGTCGAGTTTTGGCTTCCTCAATGGTTAAACCATCAACCAAATTAGTTTGGTACTTTTGGGTTAATTCCGAATCGGTCAGTTGCCAGATTTCTTTTGAGCTTTGTATCGGGACGTGATCCGAATCAGAGTCTTGAGAGCCCTTAGATTGATAGACGTTTTCGTCTTGCATTAAAAAAATTCCTCCTGTATTAAACGAATATTAAAAAACCTCATGGTATTTCTAAGAAACATTATAAGGGAGAAGCCTATTCTAAAACAACAAGAATAATGAAAATTTGGAATAAAAATATTTGTTTTTAGGGATATTGACCAATCAGATTCAATTGCTGACAGTCAAATTTTAAGTGAACAATTTGACGTGCAGTTGCTTGAGAACGTTTACAATCCATGATATGGTATGTCGCGGATAGATAAAAAATCACTCAAGGAGGCATTACATGAAAATTGGTATACCAAAGGAACTCAAAAATCAAGAAGAGCGCGTGGGGATGACACCTAGTGGCGTTAAGGAATTGGTTCAACATGGCAATCAAGTTGTAGTTGAAACATCTGCTGGAATTGGTTCTGGATATACTGATGAACAATATAGAAAAGCTGGCGCAAAGATCGTTGATGCTCAGACGGCTTGGGATAATGAAATGATCATTAAGGTTAAAGAGCCAATCGAGGTTGAGTATCAATACTTCCAGCCAGGACAAATTATTTATACTTATTTACACTTAGCTGCCAATAAACAATTGACAGAAGCGATGTTAAAGAGCCATGTGATTGGAATCGCTTACGAGACCATGGTCGGTAGAAAAGGCGGCTTGCCTTTACTTTTTCCAATGAGTGAGATTGCTGGACGAATGGCAGTCCAAGTTGGGGCACACTTTTTAGAAGAACCTCATCAAGGTAAGGGTTTGTTGTTGAGCGGTGTCCCAGGAGTTAGACGTGGAAAAGTTGCCGTTATCGGTGGTGGAACAGTCGGTTTTAATGCTGCTAAGATTGCTATCGGTATGGGTGCTGACGTGACAATTTTAGACATCGACGCCAATCGGTTGGCAGAAATTGAGAATATTTTCAATGACAAGATCCACACTTTGATGTCAAACTCGCAAAATATCGCTAAAGTAGTCCAAGAGTCAGATTTGGTGATTGGAGCCGTTTTGATTCCTGGGGCAGCCACGCCAAAATTAGTTACCGAAGAGATGATTGCCACCATGGAACCAGGTTCAGTGGTAGTCGATATTCCAATCGATCAAGGTGGTCTATTTGAAACTAGCACTAAAGCAACGACGCATGACGATCCAATTTATCTGGTTCATGACGTGATCCATTATACCGTTGCAAATATTCCAGGCGCCGTTCCTAAGACTGCGACTGAAGCTCTTTCAAGTGTGACCCTGCCTTATGCAGTTAAAATTGCAGCTGAAGGATTTGAAAGTTCAATTAAGGATTCAACAATCGCTACTGGCGTGAATGTGTTCGATGGTAAATTAACTTCTCAAGCTGTTGCCGATAGTTTGGGTTTGCCTTTTACTTCAATTGCAGAACTTACAAGCATGGTTGAGAATCAATAATAAAGAAACTTGTTTTTTACATTAATGTAGAAAACAAGTTTTTTTTGTCAGCTAGGTTTAGAGCGTTTTTAATAATGGAATATTAATGGATGATATATATGATATACTATAATTGAAAGCGATTCCAACCTCGACAGGCTAGAAGACTTGTCACCATTTGGATTGGATAGGTTGGAAAAAGCCACTAAATTAGTTAGTGGTTTTTTGGTGTATCAGTAATTTCATCATCAACAGAATAATTATTCATCGAGGGGTAAAAAACATGCGTAAAATGCGGCTGACAGGGATAACTATTATATTGGTAGTGTTGAACTTTATTTGGATATTTTGGTTTTCTCAACCATTAAAGATCAATGCCTTAACCACAGATGATCAAAACGCAATTGCTGAACATCCTGGTGGCTTGAATATCAAAGATTATTTTACGATTGACAGTTTTAGCTATACGAAGGATTTCCCTTTCACAGTTAATTCCGCCAAAATAGCTGGTAATGATGATGTCTTAGTACTGACGGATGGACCGGGAAAAGATGTCAAAGGTAGTTACGGTGCTATTTGGGGAAATAGTTCCAAGTTAAACTACATGAATATTAATGAAGAACAAACTATTTCCGCCTGGTTATATTTTGGCCCCGATTATAATTCTGACGAACTCTATAACGGTCACGGAATGACTTTAACGCTTCAAAATGACGATCGAAAAACTAAGTCGATTGGGATGGGATTACAGGGATTAGGTGCTTATGGTTACGACAAACACTATAATTTCACCGTGGCTGGCTTCACGACCCGAACCCCACCATCGGTGGAGTATGTTTTGAATACAGCTATTAAAAATAGCATATCGCTTGAATTCGACACTCAACGTAGCGATGTTAATGCATCAATTGAAGACCCCGCAACTACAACCAATGGCCGTTCCGGTATGCCAATTACTTTATCAGAAACGATGATTTTAGGTAATGGTAATGGTACTTATTCACTAAATGGATATGATACTGCCAGCACCCGTTCCATTAATATACCAAGCGTTTTTCCTACCAATACCGCCTTAGGTGCCAGAGGAACATATGGTCATATTGCTTTGACGTATCCAGGAATAATTGATTCGTATTATAAATATCCGATTACAGATTACGACAATACCAAGCTCTGGAAGGGATATGAGGAAGCTCCTTCAATGTTTCATATCGATTCGACTCCGGCTAATTTGATTGATGATCAAAACTTAGAAGGTCGTAGTTTGTTGTGGCATCATTTAACTTTCAAGTGGATTCCCCATGACGACAAAAAAGCTACTATTAAGTATTCGTTCAATGATAAAGATATTGACGGAAAGGAAAATTTTAATACTAAAGGAAACTTTTTCCAGCGAATTGATAAGGAAATCACAGTCGATCCGAGAATCTTTAATTCTACAGATGGAAAGATTCTCTGGGGCTTCACTGGTGCTAATGGTTACACGCCTGGTGTTGCAAGTAAGATGGTGGTTTTTGAATCCATTCCAGCGATGGCTACTGGAAACGTTGAGGCCACGATTACTAACTTGGATAATGGCAAGACGGTTACCGAAGCTGATAATTATGTTCCTCATGGCGCAAATTTGGAACTCGACTATAAGGTTGAATTCGTTAAAGGGCGCGATAATTGGAAAGATATTAGTGGAAAAATCCAATTGCCAAAACATGTTAATTATCCGGCAAATAAGGGGATCTTAGCAACAATTGAGTATGAGGACGGTACCAAGGAATATGTTTATTCTGCGTTAGGCGAAAATGATGAAACCATCGGGGCTCCAATTAAAAAGCCATTGGGAAATATTAATGGTAATACCAACAATGTTGCTCACGTCAAGATATATGGTGTGGCCACTAATGATAGCGACCAAGAGTATCATATTGATGAAGAACCAGCCGTCTTCACAGGTTCCAATGCGATTGCATCAACAAATTCACCTAGCTTCATTATCGGAACGCCAAAAGATTGGACACTGAATTTAGCTGGTGGAACAGAACTTGAAGTACCATATCAACCTGATGAATCGGTAGTCAGTTTGCCAACTACTTTATCCTATAGTGACAATCATGCTATTGGTGAAAAGGATGAATTTAGTTATACTCTAAAGATTTCAGGGGTAGATAAAGCATATCAAGTTACCAAAAATGTTGACCCAGCAACAGGTAAATTGGACTTGAATTTAGTCGATATTGTTGGCGAAGATTTCTGGAATATTTTCACAGAAAATTCAACACATACAGTTACCGTTACAGCCACTGATCGAGATAATATTAGTTCTAATTCAATTGAGTACACGATTAATGTTGTACCGAATAGATTACTGAGCCTAGAAGTCTCGCCAAACCTTGAGTTCAAGACAATTACTAACTTTAGTCAGGACAAGATTTTAAATCGAATCAATGATTATGATGTTATCGTCAACAGTTTGAAAAATCCTTGGACTTTAAGTGTCGCATCGTCTGAGCTGACCGATAATGATGGTGATATTTTTAATGGTGGTCTGATCTACAATAATAAAAAAGAGATATTTGATTTAGATGAGGGGTATGTGAAAATCTTATCCGATAAAAATTCTTATGGTCCCCAGGCCGTTCCCATCAATGTGGCTGATCTGTGGAAGAGTGATACAGGATTATTATTGCAACAGATCGGTAATAACCAAGCTGGTAAATACGATGGTACCGTTTTCTGGCAAGTTGGAGATTATATGGAAAACCTTTGATATAAATTCGTCAGTAAAAAAACTCTATTCTCATTTGCACTGCTATACAGCAGTCAAATAGGATAGAGTTTTTTTAAAATTTTGGATCTAAACTTACTTTATCGTGTTGGTAGATAATTTCTACTGGCACGATTTTTTTGGTGCACTCAGCATGGGTGCTAACTTGGTTGACTCGGCTAGAAGTATTGGATAACAAACAGCATTTAGAAAAGTTTGTTGATACTATTATCCTATTTTGTAGTAATTGATTCATTCAATTTTTAGCAAATTTTTAAATCGAAATCGAGTGTACAAGTTATTGATGATATAAGATAGATGATAAATATCGAAGACTAGATCCCAAAAGCCAATGAAATATGGAAATACAATACGTAAATTGAGTTAATAAATTTATATTTTTTATCTTATTTGTAGTTATATGGTTATCAAATACATAGTATGATCGTTGATTATCTTTCAAAAACGAATTTTCTGTATTTTTTAAGGGAACCATTGACACAAAATTTGACAGTGAGTACTAATAATTACCAAAAATGGATAATAAATAGGCCAGTTAAGCAAGTGGTACCCCAGGTATGGCATGATCGACTATTTAGTTAAAGGAAGGGATTTAGCATGAAAAAATTCGTAAATAAGCCTTTATTTTTTATTACAATTATTTTAAGTATTTTGGCAGGATTAGAAACACCATTTAATGTTGTTACTTATTCTTATATATTTTATTTAATTAGTAACAAATCAAGTACATTAATTTTTCCTTCTGTAGTGGTGATTATTGTAGGCTATGGTATATTCTGTACTTTAAATTATACAAAAAGTGTTTTTATAAATAAAAACGTATACTCGATTAACAACAATATAAAATATTCATTTATGATTGACAAAATTTCGATGGTAAATCCCGATGAAAATGAATTTGAGTCTACAAACCTCTCTTTTTTTATGAATGATCTTAAATTATTAGAGGATAATTATTGGAGACAAATCTTTTCATTACTAAGTGGTTTCATAATGACTGTGGGAACATTGGGGTATGCTTTATATAGCAATGTATACATTACACTTGTGTTTTTAGGATTTATGATCTTACCAACGATTGCACCTAAAATATTCAGTAAAAGTATTCAAGAAAAAACAAATCAATGGTCAAAAAACAATCAAAATTTATCATTAGTCGTAAAGGACTTATTACACGGATCATTATTATTAAAAAGATATAATTCTGTGTTTGGTTTCTCCGAGAGACTTAAATCCTCAATTTCAAAAATGGAGAATTCTAATGCAGAATTGAAAAATAAAATTGCTCTTTCTAATAATGCCATTACATTTTTACTATATATCTGTACATACTTACCAATTGCAGTAGGTATTTATTTTACAATAAATGGGACAATTACTTTAGCTCAATTTGTTGCAATTCAATATTCTTCTTCATGGATTTTAAATGGATTTAATTCAATAGTTCAGGGATGGAATACTATTAATAGTACAAAAGACATTAGAAAAAAATTATTGAAACTACCTCAAAATAAGAAGCCTTCACTGGTGAACAATTCAGAAAACTTTGAGAGATTGAGCGTTGAAAATGTATCATTTAAGTATTCTAATAACAACGTTTTTAATGATGTATCTTTTGATTTAAGAAATGGTGACCATATTTTGATTAAAGGTAAGTCTGGAGTGGGGAAATCAACACTATTCAAATTAATTCTTGGGGAAGAGAAAAATTATTCGGGTAAAATTACAATTAATGATCATAGCTATGACAGATCATTTGCCTATAATATCTTTGGAATAGTTGGTCAAGAACCCATAATCTTTGAAGATTCGCTCAAAATGAATGTGACATTAGGGAAAGCTGACAGTAGTGATGAGGAAGTTATAAGTGCATTACAAAAGGCCGGGCTGGAAAAGTTTGCATCTAAGGATGGATTATAGTTAAGGATAAGTGAAAATGGACATAATTTGTCAGGTGGTCAATTAAAGCGAATTGAGATTGCCAGGGCGTTATTTTTCAATAGGCAGATATTATTGATCGATGAAGGAACTGCCTCGCTCGATGAAGAGACCGCAAATGAAATACATGATTCGATTTTGAAAAATAAATCTATTTCCGTGATAGAAATTGATCATCATATAAGTAATGAAACTGAAGGTCTGTATAATTCTGTCTTTGTGTTAAAAAAGGATGGGCTCATTCCAAGTTCATTAGATTAATAATTAAGAATTGTCTTTAAAAAAATGTATCCAGACTTTTATTATAATGAAAGAAATCAAAATTATTTTTCAAGTTACATGCCTAGTAGAAATACGATGCTCAAAAAGAAATTCGTTTTAAACCCTTTTATACGTTTAAATATCTCTCAGTACTTCAGAAAGCATTGGAGTATTCTAAAACGGGGAGATTGCTTGATTTGAGGTTAAAGCTTTATAACCCTGACCATTTTGAATGGGGCGGAGTTATGTTAAATAGCTGATTTTCTCTGAGGTTGTAAGCCTTTATCATTAGTTAGTACCTCAAATATAGGAAGAGTTTATTTTGCTTTTATAGATGGTTGATAATATTTAAGTAAGGGATGTTAATGGAGATAGGGTTAAGTTTAATGTCTGAAACTATCATGATGAGTATTTTACGATCGAACCTTTGAAGATATATTAAACCAGAAAAACTAGTCAATGATTTACCGTGTTATAAAAGAAATGTAAATAGTAATCAAAGGGAAGAAGTAGATTTGTTCTAAAAATATATCAATCATTTTTTTCAAAACTTTTTCCCATGTTCTAAAGGAACCAGAGGTCAAGATTACAAAAATCGCATCAGTCCGATTTGAAGTACTTCATAATTGTTAGACAAGAAATCTAACGTTTATGGAGCTTTTTTTATATGGTTAAATATAGTTCAAAATTAAAAGCCGAGGTTGGTTATTTACCAGTCAGTCATGATAAAGCCAATTTGTTGTTTCAATTAATAAACGCTCGTTATGAGAGAAATTCCACCATCATCACTGTCAATAGTGAGGTTGAAAAATTTCACGACCCAACGATAGCAGCTGCCATTTTGAACCAGTTGGTCCATCATGCGAACGTTATAAAAACATCGGTAAATCATACCGATTAAAAGAGTAAAGATAGCGTCAAAAGCCTATATTTTTAAACCGCCATTTTTCAACAATTTAAGACCGCATTTGAAAAAAAAGTCCATATCTTTATACAATTCAACATGTTTGAATTGTATAAAGATATGGTAAATAAAGTGTATTTAAGGAATACAATACTGATATACGAAGAGTTCAGTATCTAAAGATATGTTGCGTTAAAAAAAAGATATGACATTGTTAAATGACACCGATTACAATAATATTTATAACTGTAAACAATTTTATTATTTAGGAGATACAATATGTTCAAAAAGTTATTCCATAAGCAAAATACAGACTTTAATATATACAGTCCAGTTAATGGAACTTCATACGATATAACAAAAACGCCAGATGAAGTTTTTGCTCAAAAAATGTTGGGTGATGGTTTTTCAACATCGCCAACCGACGGAAATATCTATTCACCGATAGTTGGAACAATAGTTTCTTTATTTCCAACTAAACATGCGGTGGGGATAGAAAGTGATAATGGCGTTCAGGTTCTTGTCCACATGGGTATTAATACAGTTGAATTGAAGGGTATTCCATTTGATATATATGTAGAAGAAGGAGATAAGGTAAATAGTTCTACAAAAATTGCGACAGTAGATTTAGATTATTTGAAAAATAAAAATATTAAAGACGATATTGTCGTCGTATTTACGAATATGGATAAAGTTAAAAAAATTAATATCAATAGTTATGGAACAACATCAGCATCTGATCAGATAGGATCATATCAAGTTAACAAGTAATGCTATTCCTTGCTAGCCGAAGGTAGTCTATGATACTTTTCTTGATATTTTTTGTAAAAGAAAGATATGTTATTGAAACCTGAATTTTCAGCACACTCACGTATAGAACTATTAGAGTTTCTTATAAGTGATTCTGCTCTATCTAAGCGTAGATTAATTAGCAATTGGGAGAATGTTCTTCCAGTTGCTTTTTTTATTAATGTACTTACATAGCTTGAATTGTAGTTAAAATGGTGAGCAATATCATCCAAGCTTAATTTTTGATAATTTTGATCAATATATTGAAGAATCAATAACACATCAGAATGAGATTTACTTGTTTGTTTATTGGTTTGATAATTGAATATTCTGACCAACATCGTGAATAGAATCGAAATCAAATTTTCAATAATTTTATCACTTCCGATTCCTGGCTCTAAATGTTCTGTAATAATCTGGTTTATGATCAACCTAATTTTATTATCTTGTGAGTTTTCAAAAACGATATATTGATTGTGACTTTGTGACTCTGATAAGGCATTAAGGACAAAATCGAAAACGATTCCACCGTTGTAGTTGTCTTGACTAATTTGTCGGAGAAAATAATCTTTTTTAACCAAGATGTTAATTATAATATCATCTACACCAGTATTATCTATTGAGTGTGGAACATCAGTATCAACTAAGCAAATCTGTCCTTTGGTTAATTTTACAGTATTTCCGTCGATTACTTGAGTACACGATCCAGAATAAACGTAATTCAGTTCAATGAAATTGTGTACATGCAGTGGAACTGGGACAAATCGAGTATGTTTGACAATGTTGAAGCTTTGTCCGGTAGGAATCAAATCTAAATCATCAAAAATGTAGGCTTCTTTTCCGTTAATTTCCGTCTTTTTCAATCTATCGTAATAGTCGGCGGAAAGCTGGCTATTTCTTTTTTTATAATATTCCTCTCTCGTTGTCAGTTTATGCAATCTCTTATAAACGTCGGTAATTTCCATACGAATTCCTCTTTCCAAAGATATGTTATATATTCTATATCCTTATGACATTATATTAAAGCGCTTTCTTTTATAAAATGTAAGAGTAATCAATAAATCAATGTATTTAAGTTTAAGAGAGGTACATCATTTGAAAGTAATAAATAATCTTATAAGCCAAAAATATGATAACCACTTGTTTCCATTCGTTTGGATGCACGGAGAATCTGAAAATACTATAAAAAAGTATATTCAAAAGATAAATGAAACTGGCATTAAAGCAGTATGCTTAGAGTCCCGTCCACATCCAGATTTTTTAGGTGAGAAATGGTGGAAAGATGTTGAAATAATAATAAAAGAATGTAAAAAGAGAAAAATGAAAGTATGGTTCTTTGATGATCAACATTTTCCAACAGGATATGCCGGAGGGGCGCTTGAAAAGGTTGAGAATGAGCATTTAAAAAAAACTTTTTTGGATCAATCTCAGTTGGATTTTTCGGGGCCGATGAAGAACAGTACGATTATGGTCAATTGGGCCACCGGTAACCGTCCTCATATTATGAGCGTTGGAAAAGAATCTGATGTGAACTTAGAAAAAGACACTAACAAGAATAAAACAGTCGCGGTTCTTGCTGCCCCCAAATTGGGCTATAAAAAAATTCAAGAAGATAAGATTTTAAATTTAACAGATAAAGTAAAGAATGGTGTCCTGTATTGGGATATTCCAGCTGGTGATTGGACAATTACGGTAGTATATATAACTCACGAGGTAGGTGAGCAAGCAACCTCCGGTTACTTAAATCCGTTAGTTCCCGAAGCAACAGATTTATTATTGAATAATGTTTATCAAAAACATTTTGAACATTTTGGTCAATATTTTGGAACAACAATTGATGGTTTTTTTCCGATGAACCTCGATTTGGTAATGTGAAGGGTCCGGATGCAATCATTGGTAAGAAAAAAATGGCATTGCCTTAGGTTGAAGGTTTAGAAAAAAAAATTGCCGACAAATTAGGGATGAATGTGTCAGATGTTATCAAACTATTGCCACTATTGTTCAATGGAGAAAGTCCCTTAGCACATGAAATTCAATATTCATTTATGGACTTAGTTAGTTCACTTTACAGTATTAATTTTTCAAAGCGTATTGGAAATTGGTGTAAAGCACACAACGTTAAATATATCGGTCATGTAATTGAAGATAATAATGCTCATGCTCGATTAGGATATGGTTCTGGACATTTCTTCAGATCGATGGTTGGACAGGATATGGCAGGCATTGATATAGTTTTGCATCAGTTATTGCCAGAACATAATAATGGCTATTTTAATGCGATGACATCAACGGGATGGGACGGGGAGTTCTTTCATTATGCATTGGCAGAGATGGGAACATCCTTAGGACGACTTGATCCTAAAAAGCATGGCAATACAATGTGTGAAGTGTTTGGAGCGTTTGGTTGGTCTGAAGACTTAACATTTATGAAATGGATTGCAGATCATATGTTAGTACGTGGAGTTAATAATTTTGTTCCACACGCATTTTCTATGAAAGAATATCCCGATTCAGATTGTCCACCCCATTTTTATGCTCATGGCAAAAATCCACAATATAAAGGGATGGGAGAACTTGTCTCATACATGAACAAGGTATCAACAATCTTTAGTGGTGGTGAACACGAATGTAACACTGCAGTTCTTTATCATGGCGAAGCCGAATGGTCGGGAAAAAGAATGTTAGATCAAAAGGTAACAAGAAAACTTGATGAATCACAGATTGGATTCGAGATTGTTCCGTCAGATTACATCATTGAGAGTTCATTAACGAAAAAAGCAACGTTTATTATTAACAAAATGAAATTCAACAATTTGATAATTCCATATAGTGAACGTCTTCCAAAAAAGCTTATATTAAAATTGATTCAATTAGAGAAAAATAACGTTAATATCTTGTTTATAGGTGGTCTACCAAAGGGTATTAGTGATGATTTGAAGAACACATCATTATTGAATGAGTTAATTGAAAGGTCTTCTTCAATTGAATTATCTGATTTGATAAAAAATTTGAATGATCTCAAAATTATCCGTCTTAACTCCAAGTCATATACCCCATGGTTAAGGTTTTATAGTTATAAGCTACACGATGGTTCTGTTCAGATGTTTTTTAATGAAAGTACAAAGGTAACCATTTGTAAAAAAATAAATTTAAAGAAAAAAAATTGGAAAATATATGATCCCACTTTAGATAAAATAATTGATCCGGTAATTAATGAAGATATTCTTAATATCAAGCTAGAACCATCACAAACGTTAATTATTTTTCAAGATGATTCAGAAAAGAATGATGATTATTCATATAGCAATATTTGGGAAACGTCACTTAAGGATAATAAGTGGGACATAACATTCGATGGGGTTGGACTGACAAAAAAAGCACCAATAGAGATTAAAAGCAAAGGCCTTCCTTTGTTGGGGCTCGGTGACGAATATTGTAATTTTGCTGGAACAGTCTCGTATTCAACGAAAATTAATATTTCTAAAAATAAAGCAATAATTTATTTAAAAGATGTATCTGGATTGCTTACAATTTCTGTAAATGGAAAACAAGTCGGAAGCCGAATCGGAACTCCATATGTGTATGATATAAGTTCATATATAAAAAAAGGAATAAATGACATAACTATTACTTGGACAAGTAGTTTGGGGAGGTATCAACGGGATTATCTCTCACAATATTTGGTCTTAGGCCCACTTGGTATTACAGGTGATGTAATTGTAAAAGAGTTTGATTTCTAAAAAGGAGCCCTTAACATACATCTAAAGATATGTTATATATTAGCAATTCAAGTGTCATTGTTGAGATTGTTGAAAGCGCTTATATTTAATGAGTGAAAGGAGAAAGAAATGAACAATAAAATTCATCAAGGTGGTGCCTGGTATGATACTACTGGTAATAGAATTCAAGCACATGGCGGCAGTATTTTAAAAATTAAAGATACTTATTATTGGTATGGGGAAAACAAAGAATTGACAGTGCCAGGTAGTAATATTTGGCAAAATGGAGTCAATTGTTATTCTTCTAGGGACTTTACAAACTGGAAATTTGAAAATACTATTCTAAAAAGTTCAGATGATCCAGATAATCCATTACATCCAACAAGAATTATGGATAGACCACACATTATTTTTAATGAAGCTACACAAACATATGTTATGTGGATGAAATTAGTTGGTACAAAAGAGGAACCTCATAATTGGAATTATCAGTATATGGGTATTGCAACAGCAAAACATATCACGGATGACTTCAAACTTGTAAACAAAATTGTTCCTTTAGGAATGAGCAGCGGGGACTTTGATCTTTTTGTCGATGATAATCAAAAAGCATATCTTATTTTTGGGAAAGTTCATACTGAAATTATTGTTGCAGATCTAACAAAAGACTATTTGAATGTTACCGGTGATTTTACAAGTCATCTTCATTTCATCGGTCCACCAATTGCTCGAGAAGCACCAGCTGTTTTTAAAGTAAAGGATAAATATTATCTCTTTACATCTGGAACAACGGGATACTACCCAAATCCAACATTATTAGCAGTTTCCGACAATATTCATGGGCCTTGGTACATTGCGGGAAATCCTATAATTGATGATTTAAAAAAAGATTCGTTTAATTGTCAATTTAGTAGTGTATTCCATGACACTGACACTCATCAATTAGTTGCAATTGGTGATCGATGGGTTCCTGATCAAAATGCAACGGTTGAAAAAAGTTCCTGGAATATAAACACAAGTTTATCTGAATATGTTTGGCTTCCAATATCATTTGGTAACGAAGGTCTTCCTGAAGTGATTTGGCAAGACGATTGGAATATGAATGACTTATAAAGGGGGAAATTACAATGGATTTAAATGATATGGCTACCGAAATAGTAGATGCAGTCGGTGGTAAAGAAAATATTCAAGGCTTAACGCATTGTGTAACGAGATTAAGATTTGTTTTAGTTGATGAATCAATTCCTGATGATGCACGAATTAAAAAAATTAAAAAAGTTATGGGTGTCATGCGTGCTGGCGGTCAATACCAAGTTATTGTTGGTAGCATTGTCAATGATGCCTATGATGCCGTTGAGAGGGTGTTAGGTGGAACTACATCGGCTGCCGATGCTGAAGTGCCAGAAGATTATGAAGTCGCACCGAATACATCAACGAATAAAAAGGATGAATTAAAAAATAAATTTGCCAAGGCAAAGGCAAAGAACAACACAACATTATTTAATAGAATATCTCGTGCTATGGTTAAGATGATCTTCCCGATCATCCCAACAATGGCTGCAGTCGGTATTTTAAAAGGTTTAATGTCAGTGACCTTGTTATTTGGATGGTTAACTACTAAAGATGGAACATACATCCTTTTAACGAGCATTAATGATGCATTCTTGTATTTCTTGCCAATTATTATTGCAGTATCTGTTTCTAAGGCAATTGGCTCCAGTCCATATATTGGTGTCGCAATTGGTGCCACACTGGTCTTACCGGCAATTGTAACGGCGACAACGAAAAATGTAAATATGAGTTTCTTAGGTATTCCTGTCTTACTAAAATCTTATGGTAATTCTTTGTTCCCAACAATGATTAGTACGTTGTTGGCTGGAAAATTTGAAAAATACTTAAAGAAATATATTCCAGACTATCTTGAATTCCTTCGTATCATGGTTATTTTGATTGTTATGGTTCCCTTCACGTTTATCGTCATCGGACCGTTATTCACACTCGTAAGTAAATGGCTTGCTGCCGGAACAATGGGTATTTATAATCTTTCTCCACTAGTTGCTGGTGTATTATTTGGTGCCTTTTGGCAAGTTATGGTTCTATTCGGTCTCCACTATGCTTTCATTCCAATTTTGACTGATATTACATTACGTGAAGGATCTAATGCTTTTAATCCAATTTTAGGTCAAGGCGTTTGGGCACTAGCTGGTGCAGCACTTGGATTTGCTTTGAAGACAAAAAATAAAGAACTCAAGGCAACAGGATTCTCGGGCATGACCTCAGCATTATTTGGTGTAACTGAACCAAGCATCTTTGGTATTGCTTTACCATACCGTGTACCATTTATTAGTGCCATGATTGGTGGTGCCGTAGGTGGATTGCTATCTCCAATTTTGAAAGTTAATCAATATTATCCAGCCGTTGCCGGTGGTATTTTAAGCTTTGGATCATCAATGAATCCAAATGGGAATCCACAATCCGTAATTGGTTATTTCATTTGTTTCTTCGTAGCATTTATTATTAGTGCAATATGTTCATATATTCTTACGACAGATAAGAAAATCGCTGAAATTAATGGTGGCGAATTACCTTCTGATAAATAATTATTAGTTTTTTTGCATCAAGATCAAAGGAGTTTATCTATGTCAATAATTAAAGATTACAAGGATGCGACAGCCAGTTCCGAGGAAAGAGCTAATGATTTGCTTTCTAAAATGACCCTTGTTGAAAAAATAGCTCAATTAAGTTGTTACAATCCAAAGGATAGAAGAGGTCCAAATTTAGACAAGGATTTTATTCACGGAGTCGGTTCCGTCGCATTTCTAGCTGCAGCGTGGTATAAGAGTCCGAAAGAAGTAACAGAGAAATTAAATGAATATCAACGTAAAGCCATTTCAAATAGTAGATTTGGGATTCCTGCACTATTTCAAGTGGAGACCTTAACTGGGGGACTCATTCCAGGAGCAACCAGTTTCCCGTCAGGTATTGGCCGTGGCTCAGCCTGGAATCCAAACCTTGAGAATCAAATGGGTCAAGTTGTCGGAAAAGAGATAAGTTCATTTGGAATTAGACAGGCTTTATCTCCCGTATTAGATGTTAGTCGTGATCCAAGATTTGGTCGAGAAGGAGAAAGTTACAGTGAAGATCCGACTTTAGTTTCCGAGTTGGGAACTGAATTCACAAAAGGGGTTCAAGAAAAGCATCATACAATTGCCACTGCCAAACATTTTATTGGCTATCATGGTGGAATGGCTGGAATTCACGCAGCACAAGTCGAGATACCAGAACGTGAATTGTGGGAAACGTATGCAAAGCCATTTAATGCTGCAATTAATCAAGGAAACCTGATTTCAGTAATGAACGCATATAGCTCTGTTAATGGGGAATCAGTTTTAACTTCAAAATACCTGTTACAAGATAAGCTTAGAAAAGAAATGAATTTCAATGGGCTCTTAGTGTCAGATTATGCTTCTATGGAAGAATTAGTGACCAGATTACATTTAGCAAAAGACTTTGATGAAGCGGCCATTAGAGTATTGGAAGCTGGATTCGAAGTTGAATTGCCATCGCCAGTTCTGTTCAATGAACGACTATTAAGATTGGTTAATACTGGAAAGATTAGTGAAAATCTGATTGATTGTGCAGTTCAAAGACTTTTGAAAATTAAATTTGATTTAGGACTCTTTGAACATCCCTATGCTAATAACGATACTATATCTACTAAAGATGACTCAAAGGCCAGAAAAGTAAGTCTTAATTATGCCCGAGAATCAATGGTTCTTTTGAAAAATGATGGTATTCTTCCGTTAAAAGAGGATCAATTAAAGTCAATTTCATTGATAGGACATCATATTAAATCAATCCGTAGTTTGTTTGGCGGTTATTCCTATATGAGTGTCTTGGAACTTGCAATGGGGACTCGTAATACTATGGCTGGGATAGGAAAAGATGATGGTTCGAATAATAAACCAGTTGAAACATATCCTGGAAGTAATATCGAACTGGAACATCCTTATCTTGAAAAGGCTGCAAATAAAATCTATAAAGGATGCCATAATATCTTTGACGAATTTACATACAAGCATCCGGATATAAATTTCAAATATAGCTACGGATTCCCTTACGCTGGAAATACACATGAATATTTTACAGAAGCATTAGAAAATGCGGAAAATACCGACATTTCCATTGTTACAGTAGGTGGAAAATATGGTTGGGGCACCTCTTGTACAACAGGAGAAGGAATTGATTCAGCAAGTATTAATTTGCCTCAGGCTCAAGAGGATTTTTTAAATGAGTTAGGTAAAAGAGGACTTAAATTCATCGTGGTTCATCTTGATGGGAGACCTATTTCAAGTGATGCCGCGGACAAATACGCTTCTGCAATAATTGAAGCATGGAGTCCCGCTCAATTTGGAAGCGTTGCGCTAGAGGAAACTATTTTTGGAAAGAATAATCCTAGTGGCAGACTTCCCGTAACAGTTGCCTATTCTGCAAGCCAGTTACCCTTAATCTACAATCACGACAATGGTTCAAGTTATGATGTCAATACTCAAACTTATTTTTCATCATATACAGATCTATCACATGAACCCAGATATTATTTTGGATATGGACTTTCTTATTCAGATTTTGAATATGAAAATCTATCAATTAAGGATAAATCCATCAACGCTGATGAACAACTACAGTTCAATGTGACTATTGAAAATACAAGTGATGTGGACGGACAAGAAACAGTACAAGCGTATCTCTCTGACGAATACGCATCTATGATGCGCCCCGTAAAAGAGTTAATTGGCTTCAACAAGGTCAATTTAAAGGCACACGAATCAAAAAAGGTTTCATTTAAATTAGATGCCTCTCAACTAGCATTTTTAGATAGCAAAATGAAGTGGAAGGTGGAAGCTGGAAAATTCAAATTATTGATTGGATCATCTTCAAATGATTTAAAACTAAGTGATGAATTTGAAGTAATGAATAATCAATATATTAAACGTTCAGAACAAAAGATGTGGGCGGACACATCAATAAATTAGGATGAAGGGGAATTAAAGTATGGATTCCAAAAGAACCATTCTTCTTGGAAGGTTTGCAATGCTTCTATCAATCCTAATGTATGTATCTTATGTTCCACAGATAATAAATAATCTGTCTGGAAATTATGGAAATCCGATACAACCACTATTTGCAGCCGGAAATTGCATTTTATGGTGTTTATATTCATTATTAAAAAAATATAAGGATTGGCCAATATTCTTAGCAAATTTACCAGGTATTGCATTAGCGCTGATTGCATTTATTACAAGTGTTCATTAACCACATTAAAACCAACTTAAAATCAATTTAGGTTGGTTTTTCGTATATTAATTAAAAGGAAGAAAATACTCGTGATGCAGAAAAGTCTCAAATATAAAGAAACAACTTTTACTATTAATCCATATTGGGTAGACCCAATAGTCGATTTCAATACATTATCTGATAGACCCTTAGCAATTATATGTCCTGGTGGTGCATTTAAATTTCTATCTGATCGTGAATCACAACCTATTGCGTTTAAATTTAATTCAATAGGGATGCACGCAATTGTTTTGAATTATTCATTGATTTCAGAAGAAAAAAATGTTTTTCCAATAGCACTGCAAGAACTGGCTACAACACTTAACTGGGTATACTCGCAAAGGAATGAACGACATATTGATGTTCAGAAGGTGGTTTTAATTGGGTTTTCTGCTGGTGGCAATGTAGTTGCCAATTATAATTCTTTAATGATGAATCC
Source organism: Companilactobacillus sp. FL22-3 (assembly GCF_054881455.1). Taxonomy (NCBI): domain Bacteria; kingdom Bacillati; phylum Bacillota; class Bacilli; order Lactobacillales; family Lactobacillaceae; genus Companilactobacillus; species Companilactobacillus sp. FL22-3. The sequence continues at coordinate 264,261 of NZ_JBTYYZ010000002.1, forward strand.
AAGTCAAAGAGAAAAAATATTTCCAAACAATATTCTTATAGAGCCATCTTCAAATATTCTTAGTTATCCAGTTGTTGACTTAACAATAGGATGGCCTAAAACAAATAATGCCCGTAATGAAATAACTTCGGAACAAGTATATTGGCGTGCTGAAAAAACTCTTACAAAAATGGGTAAACCAACTTTTATCTGGCAAACAGTAACAGACGAATTGGTACCTGTTCAGAATTCTTTGTTATATGCTTCAAGAATGATTGAACTTGGAATTAAATGTGAATTGCATTTATTTGGCTCAGGTAATCATGGTTTATCTTTAGCAACTTATGTTACTCAAGATAAAGGGTATGCTTCTCAAGTAAGTGAGAATGATGCTATTTGGTGGGACTTAATGACAAATTGGTTGAAATTACAAAATATTTTACCTAATAAATAATTAATTATAAATCAATATTGTTGAAGAACATCATTCATTGAATTACTATTTAATATGATTCAAGAAAACGATTGTCAGATTTAAAACAAAAAATAAGACAAACTAAAAGACCCAAATCAATATATGAAGTGCTCCTAAAGTTGATAGACATAATTTAACAACTTTAGGAGCATTTTTTTATAACCAAATACTCCTCAGAATTCAAAGTTAAATTAGTAAATGATTATTTTGATGGTAAGAAGTAAATAATCGACCGTATTGCTTTCCAAAGATCAAAAAAGACTTAAGATCATTTCATCTGAGAAAAAATCGTGCCAGTAGAAATTATCTACCAACACGATAAAGTTTAGACACAAAAATTAGAATAGAGTTTTTTTAAATTTTCTTTTTGAATAAGTAAAGCGCAAAACCAAGTGTTAACAATCCAAGCAAGCTATATATTCCAGCAGCTTCTTTAGTTCCTGTTTGTGGAAGTAAAGAACCCTTTTTGTCTGTTGAGTTAACCGGAGTGTTTGGTTGTGAAGGAGTACTTGGAATTAGTGGATTGCTTGGTAGACCTGGAGTTTTTTGATCATTTGATCCCGTTGGATTCAGAGGAGTCTCAGGATGCTCCGTCTGATTTGGAACAGACGGAATGGTTGGAGTAGTTGGAGTGGTTGGTGTAGTCGGTACGTCAGGATTAGTAGTTGTCTCAGGTGTATGTGTATTGGTAATTTGGACGCCACCATCAACTACATCGAGATTAGAAGTGTAACCGGGCACTGTGACCTCTTTAACAGAATATTGAATATCAGTATTGTTGCTCTGTTTGTCAAGTTTATCCCACGTGTACGACCAATTATTTTGTTCGTTCAAAATAACTGGAGCACCACTATTTTTGCCATCAGCGGTTAATTGAACTTCAACTTTAGTAGGACGTAATTTGTCTTTATCGTTATCGTCATTCCAACGTTTGGTAACGGTAAAAGAACGTTGATTGGTTGTCGGAGTAGTTGGTGAGTTCAGCGTATTAGTGATGACTTGGGACAACGAAAGTAATTTAAGATTTTTATCTTTATTATAATTTACTTCACTAGAATTACTTTTATAACCATTTGGCATTGAAATTTCTTTAGCGGAGTATTTTATTTCATTATCGCTAGCATCGAATAGAGGCAATCCCTTAAAAGTATAGGTCCATTTATTATTGCTATCTAAAGTAACAGGATCACCAACAGGTTCATTATTTTTATTAAGTTGAATAAGTTGAATTTGAATAGACTCTGGTCGGTCAGAAGCATTGTCATCAACCCATTTTTTTGTCACAGTAAATGGTACTGCTAGTGTGTTAGTTATAGTCTTATCATAATCATTACCATTATTGATGGTTTGGGTTGAAATGTAATTATAGGGTTGGTCGATCTCAGATACATATAAATAAGGATCTGCATTTGAAATTGGAAGGGAATTTGACCACTCATTATCGTCATTTAAGCTAATTGTCCCATATGACTTGTGATTTCCATCGTAAACACCGACGGTAATTGAGCCAGGACGGTTTTTGTAGTTGTTACCGTCGTGCCAGATTTTTTTAACCTTCATTTCCGGTAAAACATTTTTTATATCGTAGTTAGTTGGATCAGTGATTGCTATGAAACCGTCAACTGGTTCCTCACTGACAGTATAGTGATATGCGTCTCCATTTTCGTCATATTTAGGTAAGTTATAGAAAACGTATGACCAGTTGGTATCTTTCGTAACAGTTTGAGAATCTTTCTTTTTACCATTACAATTCAAATCAACGACGATTTTTTCGGGGATTGCAGTACCACTGGGTACTTTCCATATTTTGTGACCCATAATAGAAGTTATTTCATCAGTGCTTTTAGCATCGCTTCCAATTGTAGTTGTAGGTTGATTGATAGTGATGTTCTGGATTTCGTCGTGATCAGAAAGCAAATCACCGGTGTTAGCGTATGAAGTAGACTTATTATCTGGATTGGTGATTTTAGTGTAATAAGTGATAATGGCTGTCTTTTCAAGATTTCCAAAATTGATAGTAAAAGTTGACTTGTCCGCAGCAATGGCTGGTTTCAAATCTTTAAATGCATTATCGGTATCATTAGTTAAGTTACCATTGCTGTCAGTTGAAGCAGAGTTAACTTTTATTGGATGATCTTGATCGGTTAATAACTCTTGGTTTGGTCCAATTGTATCTTTGTACGAGGCGTTGGCAATTGTTTCACCTTTGTAGTTGACTCTGACGGTCCAGAGAATAGTATCGCCGGATCCAACGTAACTACCGTACTTGTATAAAACTTCAGTTGGGGAAGGAGTATTGCCTGTGCCAGTATCAGTTCCCGTGCCCATACTGTAATCGGGATTGTCTGGTGTCACTGTTCCTTTGATATTCCAGTCTAAATGGATAGGATTTTCAGTAGAAACTTCATTCAAATTCCAATTGGTGCTGACATAGAATGATCCAGATACGGGTCCGTTTTTAGACAAAGTCTCGGCTTCTTGATTAAATGTTATCGTTACAGTTCCAGATCCGATATCGCCACCTTTTTTTAAGGTAGCCGTGCCAATTTGTTTACCATTAGTTAAGTCATAAATTGGTTGTCCCTCAGTGATATCGCCAGTAATTGTCAACTGTTCTGGAACAGTTACATTCATGGTGTCGTTGGCGTGCACACCTGAAGTTGGAGTTTTAAATTCCCAATAAGCTCTGATATCTTCATATTTCCCAAAACTTGACTGCGATTTCCCCTCGGAATTTTGTAATTCCGCTTTAGTAATTAATTCGCTGCCCCAATCTTTGCCAGCTGTTCCGGCTGAATTACTATCATCAGTAGCTTTAACAATATTTACTGAACTAGTCATAAAGATAGACAAAATTATGATTAGCAGACTAAATATGTTATTTCCCTTTTTAAACATATTTAAAATCTCCCTCAATATTAAAATAGATAAGTCTTATTCGACAGATAAGAACTATTACAATTATTATAATACTATTATTTATATCCTCATAATGTAGATTTGAGAAAAAATTATAGAGAATTGATTCAATTAATTTGATTAATATGATAAAAAGGACCAATTGATATAAATATTGGTAAATTAATTAAGTTGTATCAAGAATTATTGTATTGATAAAAATCAGACAAATTTAAAAAATAAAATCAAATATCGATAGTTTTTAAAAAAAGCTGAAGATTCGACTGATACAGTATTGTATCAATCGATTCCTCAGCTTTTTGGTTAAATAAAAGTTCTAAATTGTTTAATGCGTAAATCCATAAGTTTTAATTTCTTTAGGTTTGTGGAATAGAATGTGTGAGTTTTTTAATTCTTTAATTGCGGCATGAAGGTCTTCAGTAAAATCATAGGCCATATTCATCCCAAAATCAGAGCGCACAACCAGACGTTGGACAATTTCTTTATCCAAATTGGCTGGCAGTGGGTAAGCAGGTACTTGCCAACCGTTCATCAAGAGACGATCAGACAAATCATAAAGAGTCCACTCTTGTGCGGAATCGTCTTTTAATTTGTAACAAATGATTGGTAATTTTGCGCCGTCATTGACCATCTCGAATAGTCCGGTTTTGTTGATCTCAGAAGCTAGATATTGTGCAACGTCATGGGTTCTGGTATGAATCAATTTGTAGCCATCGTAACCATAGCGAATGAAGTTGTAGTATTGGCCAATCAATTGGGATGCACTATGCGAGAAGTTGATTGCCATTGTTGGCAATTCTCCACCCAAGTAACTGACTTTAAAGACTAGCTCTTTAGGCAAAAACTGTTTATCACGCCAAAGTATCCAACCAACGCCAGGGTAGACTAAACCATATTTATGACCGGAGGAATTGATTGAAACAACATTTTTGAGACGAAAATCCCATTTAAAGTCTGGATTCATGAAAGGAGCATAGAAACCACCCGATGCGGCGTCGACATGGATATAAATTGGAAACTTACTATTTTTATTGTGAGCTTCAACTAGTTTATCTAGTCCTTCAATATCATCATATTGGCCGGTATAAGTGATTCCCAAAATTCCAACGATTCCAATCGTATAATCATCCACATAATCCATGACTTTATCTAAGTTCATTGACATGTGATCTTTGTCCATCGGTACAGTTCGCATTTCAATATCCCAGTAAACACAGAACTTTTCCCAGCAAACTTGATAGCCGGAACTGATGATTAGGTTAGGCTTTTGTGCATTGACATCGAGACCTTGTTTTTCAGCATTCTTACGCCACTTAAATTTCATGGCCATTCCACCAAGCATGCAAGCTTCAGAAGAACCAATCGTTGACGTTCCCATATACTTTTCCTGAGGATCTGCGTTCCAAAGGTGGGCAATCATATTGACACAACGGTTTTCCAGATCAGTTGTCCGGGGATATTCGGACTTGTCGATGGCATTTTTGGAAAGAGTTTCACTCATTAATTTTTCGGCTTCTGGTTCCATATAAGTTTGACAAAAAGTTGCCAGATTCAAACGAGAATTACCTTCATCTAATAATTCATCTTTAACTAATTCATAAGCTTCTCGAGGCTCGATTCCTTTTTGATTCAATTGATATTTGGGAATGTCCTTGTCCTCAGCTGCGGAGCCAAAAATTGGTTTTAAAAACTTTGATTCACTTTGACTGTCTTTTCCATAAAGCATGGCCATAGCAATCATCTCCTAATTAGTTTTGATTAATGCCTTAGTATATCTTCAGGTTTATCAGGAACCGAATCATATGACAGTTCATTTTTACCATGAAAAGCACAAACAATAAAGGAAATTATCAAGATCGTAATTAAAACTTATGCCTAAAGTTGTTTGATAAGCAACCACTTCACGGCACTTATAAGAGTATAAAAAAAGAAACCTACCGATTAAAGTATGTTTCTTAGAAATAAGTCTTTACCAATACAATCTAAATTAGATCTTCAAAGGTTGGCTTATGTAATAACTGTTTTATAAAATGTATTATTTTAAGTTCGAGAAGAGTGTTGCTGTTTGGTAAAATTACGTCTGACAAAATACTTTCTGATTTCTTCAATTAGGAAGATAGGGATAGGAATCAAGAATAAGAAGACCCAATCTCTTAATTGCAGAGGTGCTGTATTGAAGACAGATTGAACACTAGGAGTGTAAACCAAGACCGCTAGTAAGATGATTTCAAAGATAATACCGACCCAGATTCTGGGGTTACTGAAGATGCCTAGTTTAAAGACCGAGGTATATTTGGTACGACAGTTGATGGCAGCCGCAATCTGACAAAAGATAATCGCTGCTAGAGTCATCGTTGTTGCTCGATTATAGCCGATACCGGTTGAGAATAAATTCTTAGCTGGCCAACCATTCTCGATATTGACGAAGAAATAAGCCAAGGTGGAGACTAGAGAAGCCATGCCACCATACCAAGCAAAGGCCTTGATAATCAAATTCTTGTTCAAGAGGTGAGAATTTCGTGAACGAGGCGGTTGGTTCATAATACCAGGTTCAGGCTGTTCGGAACCTAATCCTAATGCTGGCAACATATCGGTTCCCAAATCGACAGTTAAAATTTGTAAAACAGTCAGTGGCAAAGGAATCAATCCTCGACTGAGTAAGAACAAAGCTGAAGGGACGGCTTCGGGCATATTAGAGTTGAAGATATATAGTAGGAACTTTTGAATATTGCTATAAACAGTCCGACCTTCTTCAACCGCGGCCACAATGGAAGCAAAGTTGTCATCGGTTAAAACCATATCAGCTGCATCTTTAGCAACATCGGTGCCGGTAACTCCCATAGCAACACCAATATTCGCTTTTTTCAAAGCTGGAGCGTCATTGACACCATCACCAGTGGAAGCAACAATTTCTCCCATATCTTGAAGAGTGGAGACGATTTTATATTTTTGTTCAGGAGCAACTCGGGCAAAAATAATTTCACCTTTTAAAGCTTCTTTTAGCTGATCAGAATTCATCTGATCCAATTCAGCTCCCGTGACGACTCGAGCCTGATTACTAGTAATACCAATTTTTACAGCAATGGATTTGGCTGTGATTTCGCTGTCACCTGTAACCATCACAATCTTAATATCAGCATTGTGACATTTTTTGACAGCATCATAGATTTCAGGACGAGGAGGGTCAGCCATGACAGTAAGGCCTAAGAAAATCAAGTTTTCTTCGGTATTGTCAATCTTTAGATTATCAACTTGGTACTGGTCCGCTTCTACAACTCGATAGGCAAAAGCCAGTGACCGCAAGCCTTGGGTCGCAAAGTTTCGATTAGCTTGATTGATTTTTGCTTTATCGTCGTCAGTCAAAGACCGAACTTGGCCATTGATCTGGATCTTCGAGCATTTTTTCAGTAGGTCACTGAGCGATCCTTTAACAGCAAAGAAAAGCTTATCATCCTGTTGATGAATCGTGGTCATACATTTCCGATCTGAATCAAAAGGTAATTCCTTAACCCGTGGATTCTCTTTGGCAGTTTCAGTAGCGTTTAGGCCAGCTTTTTGTGACACGATTACTAAAGCTGCTTCGGTCGGAGTGCCTAAAATCTTGGGTTTGTGAGTGTCTTTTGCATATTCGATCGTCGTATCATTGTTAAGTGTTGCTATTTTTAATAATTGACTGAGATCAGGGTCAGTTTGAAAATTGAAATCTTGCTGGTTCTTTTGAATTTTACCGTTGTTTACATAACCTTGACCAGTAACGGTATATTGTGCATTAGGTAACCAAATATGATTGACGGTCATTTGATTTTGAGTCAAAGTACCAGTTTTATCAGAACAAATAACTGAAGTTTCACCTAAAGTTTCGACACTATTCAAATCTTTTACAAGGGCATGTTTCTTAGCCATTCTCTGGACACCTTTAGCCAATGACAAAGTGACAGTAGGTAATAAACCTTCGGGAATAAAGGCTACGATCATACCTAATGAAAAAATAAATGATTTGGCAATGGGGTTGTGAACAAAGAGGATTGCTGCAATGAAAAAGATCAAGCCAAAGCCAATTGCAATAATGGAAATTTGTTTCGTTAAACGATTTAATTCGAGTTCTAGGGGGCTAGCTTCCTTATTTTGTTTTTGAGTCAAGGAAGCGATTTTACCAAATTCAGTATTCATCCCCGTTTTCAAAGCCACAGCCTTGGCTGTTCCGGCACCAACCGTAGTTCCAGCATACACTAAGTCCGATTCCGAAAACTTTCCTTCACCGGCTACGAATTTAACATTTTTTGATTCGGGGACAGTTTCTCCAGTTAAAGCAGATTGGTCAACTTGAACTGAAGTAGCGTCTAACAGTCTGGCATCAACCGGAACTGCATTACCAGCTTGTAAATCAAAAATGTCTCCAGGGACTAACTCAGTCGCATTGACTTGTTCGACTTTCCCGTCACGATGAACTTTAGTATAGGTAGGCAACATTGCCATTAATGAGTCGGTAGCTTTGGCGGCCTTAAATTCTTGCCAATAGCTGAACAAACCGTTGATAATATTGACTAGCCAGATAGCAATGCCTAATTCCAGTGATCCACTAAAGATAGCAATAAAACCACTGACCCAGAGCAAGATTGCCATTAGACTGGCAAAGTTTTTCAGAAAAGTAATTAATTGTGATTTCTGCTTGCTACGGTGAATTGTATTTTGACCATATTTAGTCAGACGCCGTTTGGCCTCGGAGTCGGTTAAGCCGTTAACATTTGTCTTAAAGTCTGTCAGTAACTGATTGATTGGTTCAGTTGCGAGATTAACTTTTTCAGATTGAATATTTTTCAATTTAATCACCAACTTTGTAAATACATAGAATATTTGGTTCTCAATATCCCTTATTATAAATCTGTTAAGACATTTTGAATGAGATAATTATAAATATTTATACCTAAAAATGATTATTTGGCCAAACTGCAAAAAATATTTGGAGAATCTTGAAATAGTGATTATCGCGGTGAGAAATTTAGAACCGTAACCTTCACACAGATTTTTTTAAACTTAGGTGTAGCGTTATATCGATGAAAAAACTTAATAATGCAATTATTTGTGTTTGATTTTTGATGATTGGCTGTTAATAATATAGGCCGATGAATTACTAGTTCATCAACACACAAATGGATACCAGATTATTATGTCAACAACTAAGCAAAATATTTGGTTGCAAATTAACGAGGATCTTCAGTGATCTTGACCATTAAGAATGGTTGATTCACTGAAGATTTTTTTATTTTCTGAAAAATTCTCAGAATAATTTAATTTTTTGTATGTGGAAGGCCTGTGGCTAAATAGTTAAGCTAGCTGTATTAATTCAGGAGGACAAAACAATGACGGCCATGACACTAGGCGCAATTTTTAATTTAACAACTTTATTGCCAGCACTGATCAACCAGTTTGGTTCATTGGTATACGTGGGTTTATTCATCATCATCTTTGTAGAAACAGGTTTAGTTTTTTTCCCTTTTCTACCCGGTGATTCACTGCTCTTCTTGAGTGGTTCAATTGCAGCCATTGCTAACCAAGGACTGAACGTCTATGCCTTGATTATTCTTTTGAGTATTGCGGCTATTTTAGGCGATTCAACTAATTTTGAAATTGGTAAACGGTTTGGAAAGTATTTGACGACGAGTGAAAAATGGATGAAACGCATTAATCCTAAACATTTAGAAACAGCTCGAGCATTCTTTCAAAAGCATGGAAATAGCGCTATTTTTCTGGGTAGGTTTGTTCCTATTGTTAGAACATTGGTCCCATTTGTGGCTGGTGGTAGTGAAATGCCATATTACAAGTTCATAACTTATAACTTTTTAGGTGGGATCTCTTGGGTCCTTGTCGCAGTCCTTTCGGGATATTTCTTTGGCAATATTCCCTTAGTTAATCAACATTTTGAGTTGATTATGGTGGCAATTGTAATTGTTTCCTTATTACCAGTTGCCATTGTCAGCTTAAATGAACGAAACAAGGTCAAGAAAGAAGGATAAACAAAGTGATTTTTGAGAAAAGAAAAAATCGTGGCATTGAAAGTTTTAGTTTTTGTCTAGCATTTATATTTTTATTGATTGCGGTGAAATTGAATGCTGACTGGTTAGTTAGCTTAGATTCAATGATTCAAAACATTACCACAATCATGACTGATTCATTTTTAGCAAAGATTTTTCAGTTTATGGCGGTTCTTGGCAGTCCCGGAGTAGTTGTAGGAATCAGTCTGTTGATTGCAATTATCTTTTTGGTCAAAAAAGAAGATGTTACTGCACTTTGGATCACCTTTACGATTCTTGGTGGCGATATGATTGCTTTAATTTTTAAAGAAATTGTTCGTCGTCCTCGGCCATTGCACGTTATTGGCGGTGAATCAGGTTTTAGTTTTCCAAGCGGCCATGTATTTGGAACCACGATTTTGGTATTGATCATAATTTATATCGTTGTACCAAGAATTAAAGGTTATGAAAATCGGTTCGTCTTAACCAACATTATGTGGCTTTGGTTATTATTGATGGCAATTTCAAGAGTTTGTCTGCGAGCTCATTTTCCATCTGATGTAGTCGGAAGCATCTTATTAGCTACCGGTTGGTGGAAATTCGCTCAGATTCTTTATCTGAAATTTTACGGTTTAGCTAAGGACACAATTGACCGAATTCGTTTGATGTTGGCAAAATAGATTCAATTATCTCAAAATCATTTTTGTGATATGATAAAAAGATGATTTTATGGAGGTAAGTGGATGACGATTAAATTAGTTGCCTTTGATATGGATGGAACGTTCCTAAATGATAAAAATACTTATAACCACCAACGATTCGGTGAGATTTTAAATAAACTACGTAATAAAAATATTCGGGTCGTTGCGGCCAGTGGCTCTCAATACCAACGGTTGCAAGATCAGTTTAAAGAATTTAAAGAAGAAATGGATTTTGTTTCCCAAAATGGAGCGGCAGTTTATAGTAATGATCAACCACTTTTGATTCAAGCAATACCAGAAGAAGCGGTCAAAGCGACCTTGAAGATTATCAATCGTCAATTTGCGGCAACTGATATTGCAGAACATTTGGTAGTCGGTTTGAAGTCGGCTTATGTTGACCAAACGATTTCTCAAGCTGCTTATGATTTGACTTATCATTACTATAATCACTTACAACGAGTTGAGGACTTGCCGTTAGTGACCCCGAGCAGTTTGCAGGATCAAATCACAAGTATCGGCGTTACATTCCAGCCACATGTAGATATCGTAGCAGCTATCAATGACTTGAGAAGTTCTTTGCCAGTTGGATTATCTAGTCAGACATCTGGTTATAATACAGAGTTGATCTGTGAGGATTCGGTTGATAAAGCTACTGGTTTGAGCAAGTTACAAGAAAAATTCAATATTGCGGACGATGAAATTATGACTTTTGGCGATAATGAAAATGATTTGAGTATGTTGCAACTGACGCCGTATGGTTATGCAATGGCCAATGCTTCAGACAAAATCAAACAACATGTTAAACACTTTACTGATACAAATAACGACGAGGGTGTCTTGAACGTTTTGAGCCGTTTAGTCTAAAAAAAAGTATCTTCAGATTTTTACAATAGTCTGAAGATACTTTTTTTTTTGACAAGAAGTGATTCCAGCGATTATTCGTTGAAAACATTTTAACAGTTAATTGTTTTTTGATTCGGTGTAATAAACAGTCACTTGGATGTCCTGAGGGTAATTACCAAACTGATGTCCAAAAATAGTCAGGCCGTGTGGAGATCCGCTTGGTGGCAAGGTCTCAAAGGCTAAACGTAATGGAGCTTGATTAGATATTTTTAGTTGGGACAAGTTGACGTCAGAGATTTGTTTACCATCAACACCAGTGTTTTGATCGGTGATTCGAATATGCTTTAACACACCATATTGACTATAATCTTTATCCCACCAACTAGGAGTAAGTCGGCCCCGAACATCGGAAAAATTACCGGGTACTGTAAAGGCACCTAAAAATTGGTTATTTATATAGCATCCAATTGATGAGGGCCAATTGTTATTAGAACGAGGGAATTCGGAAGACATTTCCGCAGATATTTCGAGCATTTTAGGTTGAATATTTGGAGGTAGTTCATTGGGAATCTGATACTCAATTCTTCCTTTCGTAAACCAAAGTAACTGGGCTTGAAAACGATCAGGCAATAAAAAAGCATTGGGATCATCAAACTTACCAATTACCCTAGAGTCATCTGCTAGACCACAGCTAGCCGAGACGTTTTGAATCGCAAAGTAGTTACCCAAAGGGATTGAATAGGTCAATCTTTGATATTTGGGGAATAATAATCTAGGTAGATGAATATTAATATCTTGAACTGCTAATTCCAACTTGTTTTGACGATCATCATCAGAAGCTTTTTTTACTATGAGACCGGCATCTAACAATTGTGCCAAATTCTTTGAGATCGCCGACTCGCTCAAGGACATCTTTTTAGCTAATTCAGAAGCTGTGGTAATACCTGAACCGATATTACGAATGATTTCTAAACGGATCTCTGAACCTAATGCTCGATAAACTGGCAATGCGTGGTTGCTAACATCTAAATCCATAACATTTTCCTTTCCATTTTGGTTAACTATTTCAAATATCAAGTAATCGATTACATTGATATTTGACTTTTTAGTAAAAGCGTCAAAGTAGTGTTGTAATCGGTTACATTCAATGTTAATTTAGAACTGGCCAAAGATATTATAACATATTTAGTTAACTAAACCATTAAGTGTCTGGGAGGGCGAAAAATTATGGAAGTACAACACGGTCATGTTAATGAACATTCTTCTGAAAATAAATGTCCAACTCGGCTAGGGATGGCTTTACTAGTCGGCCCTGCGGGTTGGCTTGGTGCTTATGTTGGTCTTTCTGCAACATTATTACCTAGTCGTATTGGTGCGATTGATCCAACTAATAAAGTTGCATTGGTAGCATTATTCTCGACAGTTGCGATGATTGTTTCCGCAATTGCTAATATCGTTTTTGGAGCTCTATCTGATATGACGAGAAGCCGTTTTGGTCGGAGAACTCCTTGGATCATTGGGAATTCAATTGTTTCAGGTTTATTTTTAGTAGCACTAGGTGTTTCAAGAAATATCTGGATGATGCTGGTAATGTGGGCCTTATTCGAAATTGCTTCTAATGGAGTTGTGGCACCTATGGTTGCCCAAATTTCTGATCGTGTACCAAAGCGCTGGCAAGGATCAATTTCTTCCTTCTATGCTGTTGGTATGTCAGTTGGTAATTATGGTTCAGGTGTTATTGCTGCTCAATTTTTAAACAATGTTGTTTCCGGTATTATTTTCTTTGCCATTTGGACAATTGCTCTCGGGTTGATTTCAGCTTGGTTGGCTCAAGAACCAGGTAATCAGTCTGATCAAGAAACTAAAGTTTCTATGAAAGAGATTCTAGCTAATTTTAAAGTTCCTACCAAAGGCGCCAAAGATTATTATTTAGCTTTAATCGGTAAATTGTTGATGGTAACCGGACAATATATTATTGTCGGATATCAGCTTTATATTTTTAAGGACTACATGAAGTTAAATGCAGCAGCGACCGCAAGAACTTTGACTTTAATGTCAACGGCCTTAATGATCACCGGTATTTTTTGCCCAGCAATTGTTGGACCAATTGTTGATAAATTACATCGGGTAAAAGGCCCAGTTGCTATCACGACAATTATGCTTGGTGTTGGTGCATTTCTTCCATTCTTGTCTCGTTCACCTTGGACAATGATTGCTTACGGTGTTATTGCCGGTATCGGTATGGGCTGTTACAGTTCCGTCGACCAAGTTCTTAATATTCAAGTTTTACCAAATAAAGATAATGCTGCGAAGGATTTAGGTATTATTAATCTTGCCAATACCGCAGGGATGGTTTTAGGACCAATTATTGCGGCCATTATCATTTCAAATTGGGGATACCAAGCAATGTTCCCAATTGAAACTGTAATCTGCATCATCGGCGGTGGCATTATTATGATGATCAAGAGTGTTAAATGAGGGAGTAGTTTGCGATGACAAAAAGAACGGAATATCCACGTCCACAATTTCAACGTAAAGAGTGGACTAGCTTAAATGGAACATGGAACTTTGCTTTTGATGATAAAAATATTGGTTTATCGAAAGAATGGTTTCAGAATCCAGAGTTTGACCAAAAGATTGAAGTACCATTTGCTTATCAAAGTAAATTGAGTGGAATCAACGAATTGGACCCACATGATGTGGTCTGGTATCAAAAGGATTTCGAATATTCAAAACAAGAAAACCAAGCTTTATTATTACACTTTGGTGCGGTCGATTATACTGCAACCGTTTGGGTCGATGGTGAAAAAGTCGGTCAACACGTTGGCGGTGAAACAAGTTTCTCATTTGATATTACGAATTATTTGAATTCTGAAAGGAGCCACTCATTAGTCGTCAGAGCTGAAGATTTAACTACTAATGAAGAACAACCACGTGGCAAGCAAAACTGGGTTGGACACAGCTTCTCGATTTTCTACACCGGGACAACGGGAATCTGGCAGCCAGTTTGGCTTGAACCAGTAAATGTTGAACGAATCAAAGATTTGAAGTTCATCCCTGATATAGATGAAGGAACAATTAGAATTATGGCTGAACTGGAGGAGCAACATCGAAATCCAGTTAATGTCACAATTCGTTATGATCAAAAAGAGATTTGCCGAGTTACGGTCAAACCCGAAGCAAACCATGTTGACATGACCTTGAACCTCTTTGATCATCATATTTTCCGCACAATGTTTCATAATGATGGTTGGACTTGGACGCCAGACCATCCAGTCTTGTTCGATTGTGATGTTGAATTGAGATCAACTGATGACCTAGTACTGGATCATGTAAGTAGTTACTTTGGGATGAGAAAGATTCACACTGAAGACGGACAAATTTATCTCAACAATCGTCCACTTTATCAAAAACTAGTGCTTGATCAAGGCTATTGGCGGGAGGGATTATTAACAGCTCCCAGTGATGATGCCTTTAAGAAAGATATCGAAATGACTAAGGAGATGGGCTTTAACGGTTGTCGGAAACATCAAAAGGTTGAGGACCCAAGATTTCTATATTGGGCTGACAAATTAGGCTTCCTAGTTTGGGGTGAAAGTGCAGCCGCACCAGCCTTTACTGCAAAATCTATTCAAGAAGTAACTGACGAATGGCAAGAGATCATCCAACGTGATTTCAACCATCCAAGTATTATCGAGTGGGTTCCAATCAATGAAAGTTGGGGAGTTCCTCAAATTCACTCTGACCATCAACAACAACATTATGCTCAAGCACTTTATCATTTGGTACACGCCCTTGATTCGACCAGATTAGTCGAGTCAAATGATGGTTGGGAACAAACCATTACTGATGTCTGTGGCATTCATAATTATGCCCAAGGAAATAAAGATGAACCTGAAAAATATGCTCATTTTGTCGATTCATTAGCAGATTGGCAGCGTCTCGTAGCTCAACCACCTGGTGGCTGGAGAACTTTTGCTAAGGGATACAAATATCAAGGTCAACCAATAGTTTTGACTGAATGTGGTGGAATTGGTTATAAGAAAGCTTCTAATGATGCTGGTTGGGGTTATACATCAGTCAGTTCAGATGAAGGTTTCTTGAATGATTACGGTCGAGTAATTAAGGCCATTGCTAAGTCGCAAAGTTTAGTAGGTTTTTGTTACACCCAACTCTGTGATGTTGAACAAGAGGTTAATGGATTATTAACTTATGACCGAGAATTCAAAGTCGATCCAAATAAGATCAAAGCAATTAATGATTTCTTTGTTCCCGCTAGTGTTAAACCTTTCGATGATAAAAAATAGTCAATTATTTCATTAAAATGTTCCATAATTGTTAGATATATAAAATCCAGCAATTATGGAACATTTTTTGCGATAAAAACTGTGGTGTTGGATATTGTTGCTCATTTTAGAACAACTTAGGTAAACAAAATTCTTTTTATTAGTCATGATGGTTGCGTTTACAGAAATAGTTCGCTAGAGTATTAAGGTAAACCTAAAAGTTGAGAGGGTATTAATATGTATAAAATGATTGTCTGCGATCTTGATGAAACGTTAATGAATGATGATGGAACTCTATCAGAGAAAAATGCGGCCGCAATTCAGGCAGCCACTGCTAAAGGAGTTCATTTTGTTCCCAATTCGGGTCGTAGCTATACGTCCTTTCAAAATGATTTAGAAAAAATGCATTTGAAAGACCAAGTCAACGAGTATTCTATTTCTTATAATGGCGGATTGGTTTTGGAGAACAAGAATAACAAGCCCTTGATCATCAATGCTATGCCATTTGAAACTGCAAAAGCTGTTTTTGAAGTAGGTGCTAGTAATTCAAAAGCTGATACGCACGTCTATACTCAAGATAAACTCTACATTTATCATCCAGTTAAAGATGACACGGATTATTTAGAGAATCGAGGCGTTTCCTTTGAAGTAATGGAAACACCTGACTTCGATCGTTTTAAAGATCAAAATATTATGAAAGTTATCATGGCTTTGCCAACAATTGAAGAACGCAAACAAATGCGTACCGCTGTCGAGAGTAAAGTTGACCCTAGTAAATTAGCGACAACTTTCTCTTCTGGTCGTTACGTTGAATTCAATCCAGCGGGGATCGATAAAGGTAGTGCAGCGATTCAATTGGGTGAAAAGTTGAATATTAAACCGGAAGAAATTATTGCAGCCGGTGATAATAGTAATGATTTGCCCATGTTACAAGTGGTTGGTTTACCGGTTAGCGTTGCTAATGGGATTGATACTGTTAAAAAAGCCGCTAAATATATCACTACTGCCGATAATAACCATGATGCTTTGGCAGAAGTTATAAATAAATTTGTTCTGTAGAAAAACTTTTTTCCACACAAAAACATCCTAGTAAACTGATCTTCTTTGAGGGTCAATTTTACTGGGATGTTTTTCATTTTGGGAAACTATCCAATTATTTTGTTTATTTGTTCGATCTCATCTGCAGAAAACTTTAAGTTATCTAAAGCCTTTAAGTTATCATCTAGATGCTGATTATTAGTCGTACCGATAATCACACTGGCAACGACTGGGTCTTTTAATAACCAAGCCAAAGACATTTGACTGAGCGTTTGATCACGATTCTTGGCAAAGTCGTTCAAGGCATTTAATTTCTTGACCAGGGCAAGTGGTCCATTGTCCAACAAACTAGCATTAGTATGATGAATATGAAAATCCTGTGGAATTTCTTTCAAATAACGGTCGGATAATAAACCTTCACTCAATGGTCCATAAGCAATCACGCCAGCACCGTTATCTTGTAATAGTTTTGCTAAACCGCTAGTTTCAACGTGATTGTTCAACAGATTTAAGCTCATTTGATCGAGGACAAAAGGAGTTCC